>JAENWQ010000016.1 GCA_016649855.1 Actinomycetota bacterium
GAGGAGCTCGGCCCGGGGGAGGAAGGCATGATCGGGCCCGAACATGTCGCGCGGCATGCAGTAAACGCACCGGAAGTTGCACCGGTCGGTGACCGATATGCGGAGATCCCGGATCGGACGGCCCAGCCGGTCGGTGAGCGTAGAAGTTGTTGCCATCGGTCAACTATCGCACGGCCCCCCGTCTAGCCGATGCCCCCCAGGGGGCGTTTACCGGTATCCTGCCGACCGATGAGAGTCCTGGTGCTGGGCGGCGACGGCTACCTCGGGTGGCCCACGGCCATGGATCTGAGCATGGCCGGCCACGACGTCTCGGTGGTCGACAACTTCCTGCGCAGGACGATGTTGACCGAGATGGGGGCCGGGTCGCTGACTCCGATCCAGAACCTCCAGGAGCGCGTCAAGGCGTTCCATGAGGTGACCGGCCTCGAGATCCGGTCGTTCATCGGAGATCTCACCGACCCGTCCTTCACGGATGAGGTCTTCAGGGCCGTGATGCCCGAGGCGATCGTTCACTACGGGGAGCAACCCAGCGCGCCCTACTCGATGATCTCCCGCCGCCACGGTGTGATGACCCAGCGGAACAACGTCGAGGGAACGCTCAACGTCATCTTCGCGATCAGAGACATCGTCCCTGACGCTCACCTCGTAAAGCTCGGAACGATGGGCGAGTACGGGACGCCGAACATCGATATCGAAGAAGGCTTCATCGAGATCGAGCACAAGGGCAGGAAGGACACCCTTCCGTTCCCGAAGGTGCCGGGCTCGATGTATCACCTGACTAAGGTGCACGACTCCCACAACATCCAGTTCGCCTCCCGCATCTGGGGGGTCGCCGCGACCGATCTCAACCAGGGTGTGGTCTACGGCATCCGGACCGATGAGACCGACCTCGACGAGCGGCTCTGCACGAGGTTCGACTACGACGAGGTCTTCGGAACCGCACTCAATCGCTTCTGCGTCCAGGCGGTGATCGGCTACCCGCTGACGGTGTACGGGAAGGGGGGCCAGACGCGCGGCTTCCTCAACATCATCGACACGATGCAGTGCATCAGGCTCGCGGTGGAGAACCCCGCCGAGTCGGGTGAGTACCGCGTGTTCAATCAGTTCACCGAACAGTTCTCCGTCAGGGATCTAGCCGAGCTCGTCCAGCGCGTCGGCGCCGACCTCGGGATCAACGTCTCCGTCGACCGGCTGGAGGACCCTCGGATCGAGGCCGAAGAGCACTACTACAACGCGGCCCACACCAAGCTCGTGGAGCTGGGACTCGAGCCTCACCTCCTGTCGGATGAGGTCGTGGCCCACTTCATCGAGACGGTCCAGCGCTACAAAGACCGCATCCTCCTCGGCCCGATCGCCCCGAAAACACGCTGGGACTCGCGCTAGCCCGGGTGGTTTGTGTAGCAGTTCACTAGGCTAAGGCTGCCCGAAAACATGGAGATAGCGTGGTGTGATCCTTCTTGAACCGATCGGTCATTCCGTAGGTAGGCAAGTGCTCGTCCTAAGACGGACTATCCGTCGAGCGAATCGAGAAAGCTCTCGTCCGTCTCGTGAGCCTCTACGCGTCCCTCGGCGATGTCGAGAGAGGCCTCACGCTCACCCGTCTGCCAGGCCGGCGTCCAAAACCAAGCCTGGGTCGCGTCAACCACCTTCTGGGGTCTTGAGGAACTGGTAGAAGACCCCGATCGTCTCGAAGCCGAGCTTGCGGTACAGCTCTTTGGGCCAGTCGTCGTCGTCGGCGTTGAGGAAGATCAGGTCGCACCCGCCCTCTGCGGCTGCCGCGGCGGCGGCTCCGACGACGGCGCGGGCGAGACCCTTGTTCTGGGCCTCTTGGAAGGTATCGACGTCCTCGATCTGCCCGACGTCGTCCATGACGTACAGGTCGCAGCCCGAAACGATCCGGCCATCCATCCGGGCGGCGAAGTGCCGGGCACCGCTCGTCTCGTGCCAGACACCGTTCTTGTCGACCAGCTGGCGCACGTCGTCTTCGTTCTTGGCATACGGGCCACGCCTAACGCCTTCCTCGCGGAACGTCTGCAGTTCCTCGAAGTTGACCTCTTCGGCGGTCCCCGGGACGGGAGCCCGATCGGGAACGTCCGTTAGCTTCATCGTGATGAGGGTGTCGACGGTCCAGCCCTCGAGCGTTCTGAAACCCTCTGCTAGGACCGGTCCCTCGGACGAGTACATCACCTCGGCCTTCCGGTGCTTCAGGCCCCTGCCGCCGAGGATCTCTTCGGTCGCGGCCACGAGGGCTTCGACCGTCATCCCGCTCGGCGACCGCACGGTGAGGTAGTTCATGTCCCAGATGATCGGGAAGTTCGAATTGAGGAACGCGACGCCTCCGTCGAAGGGCACCAGATCGGTCGCCGCTCGCTCAGACAAACCGTTCAAGAAGTTCGCTATCCGGCGAAGATCGCTCACAAAGATTCGATGATCGCGGTGGCCACCTGATCGGTCGTGGCGGGGTGGCCGTGCGGGTGCATATCCGGAGGGCGGACCTTGCCTTCGGCGAGCACGGTCGCAACGGCTTTCTCGAGCCGGTGACCATCGTCGTCCAAGCCCAGGTGCCGGAGCATGAAGACCGCAGAGAGGATCATCGCGATCGGGTTGGCGAGCCCCTTACCGGCGATATCGGGAGCGGATCCATGCGTTGGTTCGAACACCGCGCATTCCTTCCCGAGGTTCATACCGGGGGCCAGCCCCAGACCGCCGACGAGCCCGGCGCAGAGGTCCGAGATGATGTCACCGTAGAGGTTGGGGAGCACAAGAACGTCCATATCGTGTGGATTCCATGCGAGCCACATCGCCAGCTCGTCGACCTGGAGGGCTTCGAAGCCCACCTCGCGATATTGCTCCGCCAGCTTCTCGCCCGTCTTGAGCCAGAGCCCATCCGAGTACCGCATGATGTTGGCCTTGTGACCGAGGGTCACCTTCCGGCGGTGGTACTGCTTGGCGTACTTGAAAGCGAACTCCACGATCGAGTTGGTGGCCGAGATCGATATCGGCTTGACCGATACCCCGGCGTCGGACGCGATCACGAAGTTGTGCTCGTACTTGAGGTAGCCCCGGAGCTTCTTGAGCCGGTCCGAGCCTTGCTCGAACTCGATGCCTTCGTAGAGATCCTCAGTGTTCTCGCGCACGACGACGATGTCGACCGCCTCGAAGTGGGACGGGACGCCGGGGTAGAGACGACAGGGTCTGACGCTTGCGAAGAGGTCGAGCTCCTGTCTCAGCGCGACGTTGATGGACCGGAACCCGCTTCCGACCGGGGTCGTCACCGGTCCCTTAAGGGCCACCTTGTTCCGCCGGATCGAGTCCAGGACGTGTGGGGGCAGGGGATCGGCGTGGGTCTCGATCGCCGGGATGCCGGCATCGTGGACCTCCCAGTCGATCCCGCACCCGAGCGCGTCGACGACTTTCCGGGTCGCTCTCGAGACCTCGGGACCGATCCCATCTCCGGGAATCAACGTAACGGTGGGCATGCTCTGAGGATAGACGCGAGAGTAAGGACGTCAGGATGCTTCCATCGGGAGGCTTGACTTGATATGACTTCTGATGGAGCCGAGGAGGATGGCTCCGACATACTCGGGGATAAGGCGCCCGAACCGGGGCCGGGCGACCTTGGAATGAAGGGGGTGTGCCGCTTGGCACAGTCTGTCCAATCGAGCGGTAGCGGGCTGGATGGGTACTTCAAGATCTCGGAACGGGGATCGACGGTACGGACCGAGGTGATCGCGGGGGCCACGACGTTCATGACGATGGCCTACATCTTGTTCTTGAACCCGGCGATCCTTTCGTCGGTTCCGGACAGGAACGGGCTCGTGCTCGACCCGGCCCAGGTACTGACGGTCACGGCCCTGGCGGCGGGGATCATGACGCTCTTGATGGGGTCGTACGCCAACTACCCCTTCGCCATCGCCGCCGGTCTGGGGTTGAATGGGGTCGTTGCGTTCCAACTGGTGGCCGGCAACCTGCTCACGTGGCCGGAGGCCATGGGGGTCGTGGTCACCGAGGGCATCATCATCACGATCCTGGTGCTGACGAAGTTCAGACAAGCGGTGATGGATGCGGTTCCGATGCCCATCAAGCACGCGATCGCCGTGGGTATCGGTTTGTTCATCGCGTTCATCGGTCTCGTAGATGCAGGGTTCGTGACGCCGGGCATCCCTCTGGTTCAGATGGGCGTGAACGGCGCGCTTCAAGGGTGGCCGATCGCAATCTTCATCATCGGCTTGCTCCTGATCACGTTCCTCTACGCGAAAAAGGTCAGGGGATCCCTGCTCATCGGGATCTTCGTGGCTACGGTTCTCGCGGTCATCGTGAACGAGGCGTTCCTCGACGGCGTTGGGTTCGGGCCGTACGCGAACTGGCAGTCGCCGGTTGACATGCCGAACGGAGACTCGTTCAGTCTGCTTGGGAACTTCTCGTTATTCGGGTTCTGGGGAGAGATGGGGATCATCTCGGCCGCCCTGGCGGTATTCACGCTGATGATCGCCGACTTCTTCGACACGATGGGCACCGTTGTCGGGTTGGGCAAGGAAGCGAACCTTCTCGATGCCGACGGTCGTCTGCCGGACATCGACAAGGCCCTGCTGGTCGACTCGGTCGCTGCCGGCATAGGTGGCGCGTTCTCGTCGTCGTCGAACACGACGTACATCGAGTCCGCCTCGGGCATCGCCGACGGGGGTCGTACGGGGCTCACGTCCGTGGTCACCGGAGGACTGTTCCTGCTGGCGATCTTCTTCTCACCGCTGGCAGTGATCATCCCGGTGCACGCGTCGGCACCTGCTCTCGTGCTCGTCGGTTTCCTCATGATGTCGACCGGGATCAGGAGCATCCCGTGGGATGACATCGAGGTGGCTCTTCCGGCGTTCCTGACGATGGTCATCATGCCGTTCACGTACTCGATCACGAACGGCATCGGCGCAGGGTTCGTCACCTACGTGTTCCTGAAGATCACCCGAGGCAAGTCGAACGAGGTCGCAGGCATGATGTACGTCGCGGCCGCCGCATTCGTCGTTTACTTCGGCATCTTCTACATCAGGGACTGGTTCGCCTAGACACTCAGAACTAAGAAGGGCCCCCGGTTCTTGGGGGCCCTTTCTTTTCTACCGCTTTGCTACTGCCAGAGGAGCATGTTCTTCAGGATCTGGTAGCCCGAGTAGGTGAGTGAGTAGTCACCGAGGCCGAACGGGTGGTCGAACTCGTCGGTCGGCATCGGCAGCAGGGCCCCCACGAACCGGATGCGGCCGCCGCGGTACCTGATCTGGCCCAGCGACACCTTGGTGAAGTCGCCGGTCGTTCCCACTTGCTTCGGCTTGCCCTCGGCCTGATCGAAGGCATCGGCCGGAACGGTCCAGATCGGGGCGTTGGAGGCGTCGGCGCCATCGGCGTCCTGGATCGCCATCCCGAGGGGCACCGGCTCGTAGGTCTGACGCCTGCGGGTCTCGTCGCCCTCCTGGCCCTCGGCCGCTCCGCCCTGGTTGATCTTCTTCGCCAGGTTGTGGTCGTACGTGCTCTCCTGGGTAGCGGTCGCGAAGTTCACGTAACCGGCGTACTTCTTCTCCATCGAAGCCGGCGCGTCCACGAGCTTCATCTTCTGGAGCATCCCAAGAGCTTCGTCGGTTAGCACGAGGTTGCCGTTGTACCGAGCGACCCACTTCTTGAGCTTCGGAGCGAGCTTCCCGTAGACCTTGTTGGTCATGACGATCGTGTCGTACTTCTTCTTCCACTTGTTCGTCGTGCGGATCTCGTTCGGGGTGAGCTTCCCGAGTCCCGGATGGATGTACTTCTTCATCATCTTCCAGAACTTCATGTTGGTGGCCCGGTAGCCGATCTGCCCGGGGTCCTCCCAGCCCTTCTCCGAGGTGAAGTTGATCTCGGTCTCGTAGATCCCGGCAGAGGCTCCGCCGCTGATCCTCACCCGGTACATGCCGGGCACGGGGAGGTTCGCGTGGAGCGCCTTGCCGGCCTGTGCATAGATCTCGGACTGGTTGAAGTACGTGTTCACGACTTCCCAGTCCTCACCCTGGACGTTCGGCTCGGCTGGCTTCTCACGTTCGAGAACCGCTTCGTCGACCGCACACGGGCTGACCCCGCCGACGTTCGTGCACGTGAGAAGGACCTCGATCCCTCCGTTGTAGACGCCGTCCTTCGGTCCCAGGACGTCGAACTCCTGGGTGTAGCTGTTCGTGGGATCAAGCATTCCGCCGGTGATGTCGTCCTGCGGCGGAAGCTTGGCGAAGTCCGGAGGGATCGATGTGGGGTCGTCCTTCGCCTTCACCGCTCCGCGGTTGAAGATGTAGCCAACCTTCCCCTTGGTGCGGATCTTGTTCTTCTCCGGCTTCAGCGTGTAGTTGATCATCGAATACACGAGCGATTTGTTGCCGTCGACGTGAAGTTGCTCGACATCCGGGTCGAAACAGCTGCCGATGCCGCAGTTGCTCAGATGTGACAGAGACATCTCGTTGTCGATGCCGTCGGCGCCCAGCCCGATGGGAGAGTCGATCCACCCGCCGAGGTCGCCGGTCGTGGTGTACGCGATCGTGTCCCAGACCGTGCCCCACTGAACCCCGTAGACGCGGGGATCGTCGGCGGCCGCGTCGTTCGGCTTGATGAGCGGGGACCACGCAAGACGCTTTTCGGCGTCCTTCCACGCACCCTTGACCGTCTGCAGCACGCGCTGGTTCTTGCCGTAGGGACGTTCCGCGCCACCGATCAACGTGAACGAGAACGCGCGGTCGATGAGCTGGCCGTGGAGGTCGATCCCTCCGTGCCACTTGGGGTCGCCCTTCTTGTTCTTGGGGCCGATGGCCTGGAGGACCTTACCGAAGCTACTCGTCTCGGGCTCGGACCACGGGGTGTAGGGGCGGAAGGTGTAGCCCTGGGTCGGCCAGTCGCGGTTCAGGTCCACACCGTTCCCGTTGTAGCGCTGGTAGAACTGCACGCCGGTGGTCCTTTCGCCACGGTGCCAGCCGTCCGGGTTCGGATAGATGAAGTAGACGACGGAGCGCTCGAGCGCCTCTCCCGCGGTGATCGAGTTCTCGGGTGTCGCCTCGAGGAGTGGGTGGGGCATGTCGCCCTCGGCCTCACAGTTCACGATCTCCGGCGCGGCGCCGGACTCGCATGCCGCCCAGGTCGCGAGGTCCTCGGCCGCCCGGGTTCCGCCCTCGACCCCGGCGCGCTCGATGCCGTGGATCGACAGAGGGAAGACGAAGTACTTCTTGCCCTTGTCCGGCACGGTTTCGTCGGTGATCCGGACCATCTGAAGAAGCTGCTTGTCGCGCGTGATCGGTCCGTCGGCACTCGCCGTGTTCGGAAGTCCGGCCGACTGGAACGCCTCGCAACCCTCCGCGGAGAGTTCTCCCTCGCAGTTGAAGTCCTCACTGAGCGTGAGGAACTCGACGTAGTCGGGGAACAGGCCTTCGAGATAGGCGAAACCGTCCTGGACCTCGGAGATCTGGAGGAAGTCCGTGGCGCAGACGTTGCCCTTGGCGAACGGGGAGCCCCCCGGATCGCACCCATGGGGATCCGGGAACACCCGGCCGAAGGTGGTGTAGGTCGAGTCCTCCGTTGCTATGGGAGTTGAGCCGGCCGGTGCGATCGGGCCGATCGTTAGCGCCAGCGATCCCACGAGGGTCGCCGTGACCAAAATCGATATCAGACGTCGCATGGAAGTCCCTTCTTGGTCCGGTTGGAGGTTCACCTAACCAATGGGACAAAACGACCGCGATACCTGCTTCCGACGCCCGAAAAGTCTGGCTTGAGGTTCCGGCGAAGGAACGTCGCGGCATCACTCAGTGGGCCATGGCTCCCGGATCCGCCTAGCGGCCCCGACCCTCCGGTCGAGGGTGCTCGCCCTCGGGGAGCCCGTCGCCTTCGAGATGGAGGACGGGCAGGATCCGGTCGAGCCGGCGCGGGAGCCACCAGTTCGCGTCGCCGAGGAGGGCCATCGTTGCGGGCACGAGCACCATCCGAACGATCGTCGCGTCCACGAGCACGGCGGTGGCGAGGCCGACCCCCATCATCTTCACGATGGGGTCATCGTTGAGGACAAAGCTGAGGAAGACGCTGATCATGATGAGCGCCGCGGACGTGATCACGCGGGCGGTTGCCCCGAGCCCCCTGACGATGCTCACACGGTTGTCGCCCGTCTTGACGTACTCCTCGCGGATTCTTGAGAGCAGGAAGACCTCGTAGTCCATCGAGAGACCGAAGAGGATCGCGAACATCATCATCGGCACGAACGCCATGATCGGGATAGTCTCCTCGAGTCCGACCAGTTCCTTGCCCCAGCCCCACTGAAAGACCGCAACGACGACTCCGTAGGCCGCGCCGATCGAGAGCAGGTTCAGCAGCGCCGCCTTCAGGGGCACCAAGATCGACCTGAACACGATCGTTAGCAGCACGAAGGACAGCCCGATGACCGCTCCCATGAACCAGGGCAGCCTCTCGGACAACTTGTCGGACTGGTCGATGAACGACGCCGTCGGTCCACCTACGTAGGAGCGGACATCCGAACCTTCAGTGGCGGACGGCAGCGTGTCGTTCCGGAGCCGGTGCACGAGGTCGCTGGTCTCCTCCGCGGAAGGAGCGCTATCCGGGATCACCTGCATCACGGCCGTGTCGCCCGCTGTGTTCACCTGGGCGGGGGTTACGGCGGCAACGCCTTCCTCCGAAGCCAGGGCTGCGGCAATACCCGACATCGTCGAGCCGTCGTCACCCCCCAGGATCTCCGTAACGACCAGGAGGGGGCCATTGAAACCGACGCCGAAGCCTTCTGACAGGAGGTCGTAAGCCTTGCGCTGCGTGTCATCCCTGGCTTTCGATCCCGCGTCGTTGTAGCCAAGACGCATATCGAATACTGGGACGGCGGCGACTGTAAGGATCACGAGACTTCCCAGTAGGTACCGGCCCGGTTTGGCCACGATCCTGCGGGCCCACCGGACCCATGATCCGCCGCCTTCCTTTTCCGCACGCTCCTTACGAACCCTCAGCGATTCGATGCGATGCCCTGCGATGGCCAGCAGCGCCGGTAAGAGAGTCACAGCGGCGAAGACCGCCACCGCAACGACCAGCGCAGACGCGTAACCAAGCGAGGCGACGAAGGGTATCCCCGAGAGCTGAAGCCCAAGGATCGCTATCACAACGGTCCCACCCGCGAACACGACCGACTGACCGGAGGTGGCATTGGCCGACGCGATAGCTTGGATGCGTTCCATGCCCGACGCAACGTTCTGCCGGTATCGAGCAACCACGAATAGTGCGTAATCGATTCCGACCCCCAACCCGATCATCGTGGCGAGTCGAGGAGCTACCGACGGCATGTCGCTCACCGATGACAACAGGACGATGCTCGAGAGCCCGACCATGAGGCCGAGGATGGCAGTAGCCATCGTCACGCCCATTGCCACGACCGAGCCGAAAGCGAAGAGCAGAACCAGCACGGCGGTCACGAGACCGACAATCTCCGAGACGCCGGTGTGCCGTGGCTCCAGAGTCTGGACGAGCTCTCCTCCGAACTCGACCTGAAGGTCGGACGTCCCTTCGCCGAGGTTCAGAAGACGGTCCCGATCGTCGACGCTGAGATCGGTCACGGGACGGTCGTACACAACGGTCGCGAACGCGACGCTGCCATCCTTGGACACGCCAGCGCCCGGGGTTCCGGCGAGGGGATCGGATGCGGCGCTCACGTGTGGCAGGGCGCGGACATCGGACAGGATCCGGTCCAACTCGCCGGTCCGGCCTGCGAGCTCGCTCTCGTCGTGGAACACGATCGTCGCGGTTGCCCCCGACTGCGACGGGAACCGCTCCTCCAGCAGGTCCCCTGCGACCTGCGACTCCACGCCGGGAACCTCGAAGTTGTCGACGGGCGACCCGCCGAACCCCGCCCTCAGAACCGCGAACAGGGCGGCCACCAGCAGCCACGACGCCACGACGGCCCACTTGCGCCGCGCCGCGGTTTCTCCCACGCCGTACAGGAACCTCGTCATCGGATGTGCCTCCAAGAGAGTCTCGGTCGGCGCCCAGGGTAACGACAGTCACTGTCGGTTGTCAATCTCTGCTATTTGACACTACCTGCCAGGCCTCGTATGGTCGCTGCGTGGAGACCTCGGGGTTGCGGGAGCGTAAGAAGCTCAAGACCGCGACGACGATCGAGGAGAAGGCCCTGCGGCTGTTCTCCGAACGCGGATACGACGCCACGACGGTGGACGACATCGCGGCTGCGGCGGATGTCGCACCGCGCACGTTCTTCCGCTACTTCCCCACCAAAGAGGACGTCGTGCTGGGGCACTACGCCGAGCGCATGGCCCTCCTGGGACGAGCCCTCGCCGGCCGCCCCGACGACGAACCGGCGATCACCGCGGTACGCCACGCTTACGCGGAGGTCGCACGTGACTTCGAGTCGAAACGCGAGGGAGTCCTCCAACGAGCGCTGCTGATCGCCACGAAGCCATCGCTACGAGCGCGAAACCTCGAACTTCAGATCAGGTGGGAAAGGGTCATCGCCGAGGCTGTGGCTCCACGACTCGGCGTCGGGATCGACGATCCGCGTGTGGTCCTCCTGTCTGCGTGCGCCGTGACCGCGATGCGCGTGTCACTCGAGACCTGGGTGGCAGAGGGCGGAACCTCGTCGCTGCCCGAGCGTCTCGATCGTTCCCTCGATCTGATCGAACGGGGTCTGGGCCGTTGATCAACATGGTCGCGGTCCGGTCCTGGCCTCGGTTGCGAGCGGCCACCCGCAGATGCTCGTTGCTTCTCCTCGGCACCGGGTTGGCACTACACGCCGCCGCTCCCGCGATCCTCCGGAGGGCCTTCCGCGTGAACCGCGTCCGGCACGACGAGGGGCTGCCGGGTGACACGATCTGGATCCAGGGTCGGCGCGGCAAGCGTCTGGCCGCCCGCTACCTTCTTCCAACCCACGGAGATCCCCAAGGCGTCGTGCTCGTGATGCACGGGTGGAGTTCGAGTTCCAGAGACATGCTCGAAGCCGCCGGCTCCCTGAACCGAGCGGGCTTCGGCGCCCTTCTCGTGGACGCGCGCTGTCACGGCGACAGCGACGACGACGACCTCGCCTCCATGCCTCGGTTCGCCGAGGACATCGAGAGCGCGCTGCACTGGCTGGAACACCACCGGGGGGTTAACCCTCGCAACGTCGTGCTCCTGGGCCACTCGGTCGGTGCCGGAGCAGCGCTGCTCGCAGCGCGCGGGTACCGGGTCGCGGGCGTGATCGCCGTGGCATGCATGGCGCATCCCCGGGAGATGATGCAAGCGTCGATGGCGCGAGCCGGTATCCCTCGACCCCTCGTCCGCTACGTTCTATGGCGCGTGCAGCGCATCCTCGGACAACGCTTCGACGACTTCGCGCCGGTGAATACGATCCGGGACATCTCCTGCCCGGTGCTCATAGTCCATGGAGACGAGGACACGACCGTGCCTTTGTCCGATGCGCATCGGCTCGAGCGGGTGGCAGGTGATCGCGCGCGCTTACTCGTAGTTCGGGGTGCCGATCACCGCTCCCGCGAGGCGTTCCTACAGCACGCGACCGAGATAACGGCGTTCGTCAGGAGCTGTTACTGAGGTCGGTGAGCTACCCGTGCTCGTGGTGGCCCTCGTGGGCGGCCCCCTTGATGCACCCGTACAGCTTGTGGGACCAGACCTGAAGTCCGAGCATCGCCTCGACGTACTCGCGCTCCGCGTCGACGCTCCCCGGTGCGTGCTGTTTGGCGCGCAGCATCGCCTCGAAGCGATCGGCGACCTCCGCCTGGACCTCCTCGATCAGAAACCCGATCAGCGGTTCCGGTGAGTTCATTTCGATGGCCTTCTCCGCTATCGGGATCACGGGTCCCACATCGAGCCCGGCCGGTTTGAGCCCGGTATAGGGCGCGCCCTCACCAGCCCGGTGCACGCGGACCGTCGTCTCCAGGAAATAGAGGCCGGCAACCTCTTTCGCCTCGGGGCCCTGGCTCCGCGCCTTCACCGACATTTCGAAGGCCCGGCGCACCTCGTCCTCACCGTCCTTGTGCACGAATGGCAGGATCAGATCCACGTTCTCTTCCTCGAGGGCCCTGAGCGCGGCCTTGACCACGGGCCCGTCCATCGAATCGCAATGCGGCGGCATCGCACACCTCCCAGCTAGGGGATCTGAGCCCGAGCGTGCTCCTCGCCGAAGGATCGTGCCAGGGTCATCCGGCCCTGCGCTGGTGTGACCTTGGACCCCGGCAACGATGCCGGCACCCGATGACTCCGGGCCTTAGCCCATGTGGGGGTAACGCCAGTCGGTCGGGGGCGAGAAGGTTTCTTTGATCGTCCGGGGCGTCGTCCAGCGGAGCAGGTTGTAGATCGAACCCGCTTTGTCATTCGTGCCCGAGGCCCGGGAGCCGCCGAACGGCTGCTGACCCACGACCGCCCCGGTCGGCTTGTCGTTGATGTAGAAGTTGCCGGCCGCGTTCCGGAGCCGGTTGGTGGCTTGCTGGACGGCAGCGCGGTCGTTGGCGAACACCGCACCGGTCAGCGCATACGGGCTCGTCTCGTCGATCACGTCGAGGGTCTTGTCCCACTCAGCGTCGTCGTAGACGTAAACGGTGAGGACCGGGCCGAAGAGTTCCCGCACCATCGTGTCCGACTGCGGGTTCTCGGTGACGAGCACGGTCGGGGCCACGAACCAGCCTTCCGAGGAGTCGAACTTGGCGCCGGTGAGGACCTCGCTGCCCGAGGCGACCGCCTGCTCCACCGCCTCTTTGTGGCGGTTGAACGCGGTCTCGTCGATCACCGCGCCCATGAAGTTGCTCATGTCGGCGACGTCGCCCTGGGGGATCGATTCGGCGAGATCCACGAGCCCGTCCTTCACCCCGGCCCACAGGGAACGGGGGATGTAGGCGCGCGAGGGAGCCGAGCACTTCTGTCCCTGGTACTCGAACGCCCCGCGCCCCAGGCCGACCACGAGCGCTTCGGGACCGGCCGAGGGATGGGCGAGCACGAAGTCCTTCCCGCCCGTCTCACCGACCAGGCGAGGGTAGGAACGGAGGTTCTCGAGGTTCTCTCCCGCCTTCTTCCAGATCGAGCGGAACACGACCGTCGAGCCGGTGAAGTGCAGCCCGGCGAAGTCGGGATGGCGCATCGCGACATCGGAGACCATCGCGCCGTCGCCGTGCACGAGGTTGATGACCCCGGGCGGCAATCCCGCTTCTTGGAGCAGCTCCATCGTGTACTGGGCCGAGAACGCCTGTTTCTCGGACGGCTTCCACACGACCACGTTGCCGAGCATCGCAGGGGCGCTCGAGAGGTTGGCGCCGATGCAGGTGAAGTTGAACGGCGTCAGCGCGAGGACGAAGCCTTCGAGGGGCCGGTAGTCGAGGTAGTTCCACATACCCGGGCCGGACACGGGCTGCTCTCCATAGATCCGTTCGACGAAGTGAGCGTTGTAGCGCCAGAAGTCGGCCATCTCGCAGATCGCGTCGATCTCGGACTGGTAGATGGACTTGGACTGTCCGAGCATCGTCGAAGCGTTGATGCGGTCGCGCCACGGCCCTGCAACGAGGTCTGCAGCGCGCAGGAAGACGGCGACACGGTCCTGCCACGGCGACGCCGCCCAGTCATGCGCGGCGTCGAGCGCAGCGCGGATAGCACGGTCGACGTGTTCGGGACCGGCGGCGTGGACCTCCGCCAGTTTCAGGCTCGTCTTGTGAGGTGCGCGGACCTCGAACGTGTTCCCCGTCTCGACCGTTTCGCCCCCGATCACCATCGGCGCCTGCTTGACTTCTCCCTGCTGGCGCGTCAGCTCGGCTTCGAGCGAGGCACGTTCGGGCGACCCGGGCCGGAAGTCCTTGATCGCTTCGTTCCGTAGCGACGGCGTTGTCAGAGTGCCGAAGATCGTGCTGGGGGCGGTGTGTTCGTGGTGCGTCATCGGGCCGGCTCCTTCGTGGGTTCCTTCAGCGGGTTCCTTCAGCGGGTTCCTTCAGTTGGCTTCCTCTTCAACTTCTCTGATTGTGCCTCGTTCGGAGTCGTCCAGGTAGTTGTAGATCGTGAACCTCGTGACCCCGAGCTGGTCGGCGACGGTCTCGACCGCCTTCCGGAGCATGAATACACCCCGGTCGTCGAGGAACCTGACGACCTCCTGGCGTTCCCGGCGGCTCATGTCCTCGACCTGTTTGCCGAACGAGCGTTCGGCCGCTTCGATCAGACCTTCGGTCGTATTGCCGAGATGGGGCGTGCCCTCCCCGTGGAGGAACAGCCCGTAGGCGGCCCGGTCGCCGCCTGATCCGCAGACCACGACCCGCCCTCTCACGCCCGGGCCGCCGCCGACCTCGAAGCTCGCTTCGCCGGATGCGAGGCGCCTCGTGGCCTGTTCGATCAGTTCCTCCCGCGCGTGCCGTCCGGCGTGGAGAACCTTCGGCACGTGCTCGTTGCTGAGGTCCCAGACGACCGCGGAACGACCCTCGCCGTTCATCGGCTCGAGGCCTCCGGCGACCGCAGCGAGCTCGCGCGCCAAGCTCACGTGTCCACCTTGAGAGGGACGATCTCGAAGCGATCTACATCGATCAGGCCCTGATCGGTGATCTTCAGGCTGGGGATGACCGACAGCGCGAGGAACGACAGCGTCATGAACGGCGACGGGCTCTCGACCCCCATGGTCGCGAGATGTTCGTGCAGCCGGTCGAGTCGCTCGACCACTTCGGCAACCGGAAGGTCGGCGAGGAGACCCGCAACCGGCAGCGGAAGCTCCTCGAGGACCACCCCCCCGACTACGGCGACGATCCCACCGCCGAGCTCCTCGAGCCGCGCGACGGCTGCGGCCATATCCTCATCCGAGACCCCGACCACCACGATGTTGTGGGCGTCGTGGGCCACGGTCGAGGCGAACGCCCCACGGTGCAGGCCGAAGCCGGTCACGAACCCCTTGCCGATCCGGCCGGTCGCGTGATGGCGTTCGATCACCGCGATCTTGGCGAGATCCCGGTCCGGAGCGGCGACTGCGACGCCGCCGGAGATCGCCGCATCGACATGCACCTCGTTCGTGAGCAGCTGGCCCGGGACGATCTCTATGACGCGGATCTGCCCCCCGTTACAGGGGACCGCGAGGTCGGCGGGCCCTACCGGCGCGTTACGCACGGAGCGCCGGACCCAAAGAGGGACGTCCCGGTCCTCGACCCCGATGGTTTCGCCGCCGGTGACCACGAGTCGTCCTTCCTTCCACACCTTCTCGGGACGGAACGACGTGAGGTCGCCTAGGAGCACCATGTCGGCCTTGTACCCAGGCCCGATCACCCCGGCGTCCTTGAGGCCGTGATAGCGAGCGGCGTTGAGCGATGCCAACAGGAGCGCGTCTTCGGGGGCCAGGCCGTGCGCCACCGAGGCGCGGCACATCTGGTTGATCGAGCCCTCGCGGTAGAGGAAGTCCGGCTCGCGGTCGTCGGTGCAGAACGCGCAGTTATCGGGTCCGAACTCCTTGACCAGCGGGAGGAGGTCGAGGAGATTGCGGGCGTTCGAGGCCTCGCGCAGCAGCACCCACATCCCCCGGCGCCTCTTCTCCAACGCCTCTTCGTAGGTCGTCGCCTCGTGGTCGGAGCGGATCCCGGCGGCTATGTACGCATCGAGTGCGTGACCGACGATCCCGGGAGCGTGCCCGTCGACGTGGGTTGCGCTCGCGATCTCGAGTTTGGCGAGCTCGCCGTCGGAGCCCGATATGACCCCGGGGAAGTTCATCATCTCGGCGATCCCGAGCGCATGTTTCCGGTTGAGGATCGATTCGAGGTCGCCGACCGTGAACGGCCGGCGCGGTGATTCGAACGACGACGCCGGAACGCACGACGACGCCATGACCCAGACATCGAGAGGAAGACCTTCACAGATATCGAGGAGCCAGTGGATCCCGTCGGTGCCGAGCACGTTGGCGATCTCGTGCGGATCGCACACGATCGAGGTCGTCCCGTGCTTCAAGAGCACGCGAGCGAACTCGTCGACCATCAGCTTCGAGGATTCGATATGGACGTGAGCGTCGATGAACCCGGGTACGAGATACATCCCGGACGCATCGAGCGTCTCGAACTCGCCGACCTTTGCCGGAGGATCGCCGAACCCCGCGACCCGTCCCTCGGCGACGGTCACAGTTTCGTCGAGCCACTCCTTCGTGAACGATGAGAACACCTTGGCCCCGGTGATCACGAGGTCGGGGGCCTCGTCCCCGCGGGCTACAGCGATGAGCCTCCGGCGATCCATCAATCGTCCCCGGAGGAGATGAAGTCGAGGAAGTCGTCGGGCCTCACGGGGATCCGAGCGAGCGGTTTACCGCTTGCGTCGCGCAACGCGGCGACGATAGCGGGGGTGGACGAGATCGCCGGAGGTTCCCCGACGCCCTTGACCCCGTACTCCGAATCGGGGTCGCCCAGCTCCATGATGTCGATCTGCATCGGCGGCATGTCGAGGATCGTCGGGATCAGGTAGTCGGTGAACGATGGATTCATGATCTTGCCGTCCTTGATCTGGATCTCCTCCATCACGGCGAGGCCCAGTCCCTGGGCCGAGCCCCCCTCGATCTGTCCTTCCACCGCCTGCGGGTTGATCGCCTTCCCGACGTCCTGCGCGGTGGCGAGCTCGACGACCTTTACGAGACCCAGTTCGAGATCGACATCGCACACCGCGCGGTGCGCGGAGAACGCGAATGCGACGTGAGCATCGCCCTGGCCGGTTTCGGGGTCGAGCGGAGAGGTCTTCCGGTGGTGGTACTCGTAGGTCTCCTCGAACGAACCGGCACCGATCACCTCGGCGAGGTCTAAGGTCATCCCGAGCGAGTCCGAGACGATCTTTCCCCCGTTCAGCGAGAGGTCGCCGGGGTCGTCGGTCAGCGTGCCTACGACCTTCTGAAGGACGCGCATCCGGACCGCGATGCATGCCCTGCGTACGGCTCCTCCGGTCATCGACGTCTGGCGCGAGGCCGAGGTCGAGCCGGCCGAGCCCACCTGCGTATCGGCCGGCAGCACCACGACCTGATCGACGCCGAGCTCCGTGCGCGCGATCTGCATCTGGACGGTCACGATGCCCTGGCCGACCTCGGCCGCGGCGGTGTGGACCTCGACGATCGGCTCGCCTCCCGAGACCCAGAGCTTCACGCGGGCGGTCGAGTAATCGTCGAACCCCTCGGAGTACGCGATGTTCTTGAACCCGACCCCGTATCCGATACCGCGGCGCACCCCTTCGCCGTGGGTCGTGTTGGAGACGCCGCCGGGATAGCGCGTGAGATCGAGGGGGCCGGCGGGCGTGGCCGGGGGGAGAGGCATCGCCCGGATCGACTCGAGCAGCTCTTTGACCGGCGCCGGACCCTCTACCTTCTGGCCGGTGGGGAGCCTGGAACCGGTCGTCATCGCGTTTCTGATCCTGAGGTCGACCGGATCCATGCCGAGCGCATCGGCGAGCTTGTCCATCTGGGACTCGTACGCGAAGCACACCTGGACGGAACCGAACCCGCGCATCGCGCCGCACGGTGGGTTGTTGGTGTACGCGACGTATCCGTCGATCGTCGTGTTGGGGACGTTGTAGGGGCCGGCCGCGAAGCAGGCGGCGTTGCTCACGACCGCGGTCGAGGACGACGCGTAGGCGCCGCCGTCGAGCACGATCTTCGCCTTGACATAGACGAGGTCGCCGGCCTTCGTCGCACCATGCTCGTAGTGCATGCGCGCCGGATGCCTGTGAACGTGCCCGTAGAAAGACTCTTCGCGGGAGTACATCATCTTGACGGGACGGTTCGTGTGGAGGGCCAGCATGCAGCAATGGATCTGCATCGACAGGTCCTCGCGAGCGCCGAACGCTCCGCCGACCCCCGCCAGTGTGATGCGGACGCGATCCTCGGTGAGGCCGAGCGAGCCGGCCAGCTGCCCGAGATCGACGTGCATCCACTGGGTCGCGACGTAGAGGTCGACGCCGCCCTCGCCGTCGGGGACCGCAAGGCCGGATTCCGGACCGAGGAACGCCTGGTCCTGCATCCGGGTGGCGTAGTCGCCGGTCACGACGACGTCCGCGGTGGCATCCTGATCGCCCGAGCGGATCGGCACGTGCCGGACCAGATTCCCTCCGGGGTGGAGGGCGTCGGTTCCTACCTCGAGTGCGGCTTCGGGGTCGGTGATCGGGTCGAGCTCCTCGTAGACGATGGTGACCCGATCGGCCGCGCGGCGGGCGGTCTCGGGATGCTCGGCCGCGATGATGACGACCGCCTCGCCCTCGTAGCGGACCTGATCCCAGGCGAGGACCGGTTGATCTGGGAGCTCGAGCCCGTAGGTCTTGCGTCCCGGAACGTCCTCGTGGGTGAGCACGGCCCATACGCCGGGGAGCGCGAGCGCCTTCGAGATGTCGATCGAGACGATGCGGGCACGGGGATGTGGGCTCCGAACCGTTGCACCCCACAGCATCCCCTCCGCCCATAGGTCGGACGAGTACGCGAAGTCTCCGGTGACCTTCGGAACCCCGTCCGGTCGCCGCGCGCTGCTCCCGACGCCGTCCTTCGTCGGCGCATCCATCCCTGTGGTCTCTGGGGTTCCCGGGGGCCGGGTTTTCGGCGGTGCCGTGGTGTGGGTGCTCATGGATACTTCTCCGCAAGCCGGGTCGCCTGCTTCTCGAGCGCCGTTCCGATCGCCCTTCGGTCCGCGGTCCGCATCTCTCCCGCCGCGACAACCAGCTTGCCGTTCACGAGCACGTGGTGAGCGGGACGGGGGGTGCCGTGGACCAGCGCGGCGACCTTGTCCTCGATGCCGGCGTCTTCGAAGCCATCCATCTTCCACAGGACGACATCGGCCAGCTTCCCGGGTTCGAGGGAACCGATCTCATCCGCACGCCCGAGACAGCGAGCGCCGCCCATCGTCGCCATGCGGAGAGCGTCGCGTGCGGTCAGCGCGGCGGGGCCGCCGCGGAGACGAGCGAGATGGAGGGCGGCGCGCAGCTCGGAGGAGAGGTGTCCGCCCTCGTTCGACGCGGCGCCATCGACACCGAGGCCGACGGGCGCACCGGCCGCGATGAGGTCAACGACCCTCGCGATGCCTGCTCCTAGCCTGCCGTTCGACGTCGGGCAGTGGGCCGCCCCGGTTCCGGTTGCACCGAACCGGGCGACGTCGGAGTCGGAGAGGTGGATGCAGTGCGCGAGCCAGACGTCGTCGCCGAGCCATCCGAGCGAGTCCAGATAGTCGGCGGGACGAGCGCCGAACCTCTCGAGGCAGAAGCGTTCCTCGTCGACGGTCTCGGCGAGATGGGTGTGCATGCGGACGCCCTTACGTCTGGCGAGCGCCGCCGCTTCCCTCATCAGATCACCGGTCGCGGAGAACGGAGAGCACGGCGCGACCGCGATGCGAAGCATCGAGTCGAAAGAGTCGTCGTGGTGCCGGTCGATGGCGGCTTCGGTCTCTGCGAGGACGCGATCGAGATCCTCGACCACCGAGTCGGGAGGAAGCCCACCGTCCTTGGTGCCGAGGTCCATCGAACCCCTGCAGGGATGGAAGCGGATACCGAGGTCGGCGGCCGCGGCGATCTCGATCCCCAGCAGGTCGCCGGTCCCGTGGGGGAAGACGTAGTGATGGTCGGTCGACGTCGTGCAGCCGGACACGAGTAGCGCTGCGATCCCGGCGCGCGCTGCGGCGTCCTGCATGTCGTCGTCGATCAGAGCCCAGCGCGGGTAGAGCTCCGTGAGCCACTCGAACAACGTGGCCTCCTGTGCCAGCCCGCGCGTGAGCCACTGGTAGAGGTGGTGGTGCGTGTTGATGAGTCCCGGAGTGGCGAAGAGGCCCTCGCAATAGATCACCGACGCGGTGGGGTGGTCGGCGGGCGCTCCGGGAGCAACCGAGACGATCCGCGTTCCTTCGATCACGATGTGTCCACTCGCGTATTCGTTGCCACCGGCGTCCATCGTCGCGATCGCACATCCGTCGAGGATCGTCGTCCCGGTCATGTCGAACCGCCCGCCATCTTCCGGCCGGCGAGGCTGACCGCATCGATGATCTTCTCGTAGCCGGTACAGCGGCAGAGGTTCCCGGCGAGTGCCTCACGGATCTCGGATTCGCTCGGGTCGGGCCGGCGGGAGAGCAGCTCGTGCGCCGCAACGATCAACCCAGGGGTGCAGAAGCCACACTGCACCGCTCCGGCTTCGAGGAACGCTTCTTGCACCGGATGGAGATCGTTGCTCCCGCCCAGGCCCTCGACTGTGACGACCTCGCGATCTTCGGCTTGCCCGGCGAGCACCAGGCACGCGCACACCAGTTGTCCGTCCAAGTAGATCGAACAGGAACCGCATTCCCCTTGCTCGCATGCGTTCTTGCTTCCCGGCAACCCGAGGCGCTCTCGCAGCACGTAGAGGAGACTCTCGCCCTCCCAGACGTCGTCGACCTCGTGTGGTTGGCCGTTGATACGGAGGTTGAGCCTCACGATCTCGGCCCCTTCCATTCTGCCGGTGCGCCGAGGCGACCGGCTTCGTCCCACGTCCAGGTGAGCGTGCGTTTCGCCATGACGCCGAGCGCGTGCCTGCGGTACGCAGCGGTGCCGCGGACGTCGTCGATCGGCGTCGCAACCCCGGCGACCAATTCGCCGAACCGCTCGGCGACGTTGGCCGGTACCGGAGTGTGCTCGGCCCAATCGAGTTCCGCCGCGATGAACTCCTCGGCATCGTGAGCCCTGAGCGGCCGGGGAGAGGACGATCCGAGGGCGGTTCCCACCGTGCGACTTTCGAGGTCGAGAGCGATCGAGAACGTCGCCACCGCGATCACCATGGCGTTCCTCGTCCCGATCTTCGAGAATTGTTGCGGTCCTTTGGCGACCGGCACGTGGACGGCGACGATCAGTTCGTCACCGGCGAGTGCGTTCTTCTTCACCCCGGTGATGAACTCGGCGACCGGCAACGTCCGGGCTCCGTTCGTCGACGCCACCTCGACCTCTGCCCCCACCGCCACCAGCGGAGGCACCCCGTCGCCCGCGGGGGAGGCGGTGCCGAGGTTCCCGCCCAGGGTCCCGCGGTTCCGGATCTGAGGAGAGCCCACGGTACGAGATGCGATCGCCAGACCCGGAAGCTCCCCGGCCAGTTCGGCGATCAACCGTGAGTAGGACACGCCGGAGCCGATCCGGATCGTTCCGTTCGAGCGCGACCATTCCTGCAGCTCGGGACAGACGGTCAGATCGATGAGGACCTCCGGGCGGCGCTTGTCGAAGTTGATCTCGACCATCAGGTCGGTGCCGCCGGCGATCGGTATCCCACCGGGGTGGGCCGCCTTGATCTCGAGGGCTTCGGCCAAGCTCGCCGGACGGAAGAACTCCACGGTTACGCGCCCTCGGCGCGCACGGCGCGCCCGACTATGTGTGTCCCGGCCTTGCCCTCGAGGGCCTCGGCGAGTTTCTCCGCGCTCGTGATGATCGCTTGCGGCCCACCGCGCTCGAGGAATCCCAAGACCGCGTCGATCTTCGGCCCCATCGAGCCCGCGGGGAACTGCCCCTCGGACGCGTAGCGCCTTAGGTCATCGATGTCCACCTCATCCAGTGAGACCTCGTCGCCGGTGCCGTAATTCAGCGCCACGTTGTCGACTGCGGTCAGGATGGCGAGCGTTTGCGCTCCGATGTGGGTCGCGAGCAGCGACGTCGCGAGGTCCTTGTCGATCACTGCCTCGACCCCGCTCAGGGAACCGCCTTCGGCTGCGACGACCGGCACGCCACCTCCGCCGCAGGCGATCACGATCACGCCCGCGTCGAGCAGCTCCCGGATGACATCTTCTTCGATGATCTCGCTCGGGATCGGGGACGGTACGACCCGGCGCCACCCGCCCTTCTGCTCGGTCATGACCCACCCGTGTTCCTTGAGCTTCTCGATCTCCTCTGCCGGATAGAAACGACCGATGGGTTTCGTCGGGTTCTGGAACGCTGGATCTTCGTCGTCGACGAGAACCTGGGTGACGATAGTCACGACCGGCAACCGGATCCCCGACTCCCACAGCGCGTTGGAGAAGCACTGCTGGATCATGTAGCCCATCGCCCCCTGAGTGTCGGCGACCGCGGAATCGATCGGGAGACGGGGGAGCACGCCGGCTTCGGCCGCGACGTCGGACCGCAAGAGGATGCTTCCGACCTGAGGTCCGTTGCCATGTGTCAGCACGATCCGGTAGGCACCGGAGGCAACGATCGGCAGGAGGGTGTCGACCGTTTCCCGGGTGCGTTCGAACTGGGAC
>JAENWQ010000259.1 GCA_016649855.1 Actinomycetota bacterium
CAAGTCCTTGCGGACGACGGTTTTCAAGACCGTTCGGTTACCAGTTACCGTAGCCCTCCACCCGTTAGCCTAGTGGCTGGTGACCGTCTTGGAGCCCTCAGGGGCGCAGCAGTTGGCCCCCGACCCGCCGCCGCAGCAACCGGCGTCGGCTTTTGCGAACTCGGGTGAATCCGCGAGGACCGTGTAGACCTCCCACGGGGCGCCGTCGAGATCGTTGACCCACACCTTGTCCTGGACCGCGTAGCAACACTCGACGCCCTCTTCCTCTGCGGTCCACGGCCATGTGTCATCCTCGACCGCATATGACCTTTGGAGAGAGCTTCGAGCTCATCCTCAGTGCCGCGCTCCTGGGACGGGAGTGGGCGTGGGAGGAGATCTATCGGACGCTGGCACCGTCGGTCCTGGGGTATCTCAGGACGAGAGGAGCGGAGGACCCCGAGGATCTGCTTGGGGAGACGTTCCTCCAGGTGGTCAGGGACCTCCCGGGCTTCGAGGGCACCGAGAAGGACTTCAGAGCGTGGCTGTTCACGATCGCTCACCACCGATCGCTCGACGCCGTCAGGCGCTCCGAACGGAGGCCATCGATCCCGGTGGAGAACGCGACGCTCGAGTTCGCCGGGCCGGTGGGCGATGCGGAGGACGACGCCATCCAACGCGCACGGGCCGCCGAGATCGAGGAGGCGCTGACCGGCGTCAGCGATGACCAGCGCGATGTCCTCCTCCTCAGGCTCTTCGGAGAGCTGACCATCGATGAGATCGCCCGGATGCTGGGCAAGCGCCCAGGCGCCGTCAAGGCGCTCCAGCGCAGGGGACTCGCTGCGCTGCGGAAAGAAATCTCGAAGAAGGGCGTAACCCTATGAGCTTCTCCGGCGCTTACGAAGATGACATGGGACGTTTCCGGAATCTCTCAGAGGCCGATATCGACCGCATCATGGCGGGACGGGTGCCTGCAGATGGCGACGAGTTCAGCGAGCTTGCCGCCGGCCTTGCCGCCCTCAAGGCGGTTGAGTCCAGGGGAACCGATCAGATCGCGACCCGGCATCTCGCCGAGATCGCGGAAGCATCCGGTGTCGTTGTCCGCACACCAAGCCTCGAGGCGGAAGTCGTCCGGGGCGCAACGACAAGATGGAGGAAAGCTTTGCAACTAACCAGATCTTTCGTGGCCAAGCTTGGGATAGCGACCGCAGCACTGGCGCTGTCGACTGCTGGCCTTGCGGCTGCCGGGGTGGACCTGCCCGGGACCGCGGCCGAGAAGGCGTTCGACAAGGTAGGGATCCATCTGCCCAACCAGGGCGGCGATGACGCGACCCACGGCAAGTCGGCCGCGGAGAGGGTCCACGCCGCTCAGGACGCCGCTTCCGAGAAGGGGTGCGAGTTCGGCCAGGGTGTGTCCGAAGCCGCATCGGCGAACAACAACGGCAAGAGCACCAAAGAGAAGGACCCGTGTGAGGACCGCAACGCAGAGGGCACCGATGACGACACCGGCACCCTCGAGGATGATCACGGTCAGGCCGGAGATGATCACGGTCAGGCCGGAGATGATCACGGTCAGGCCGGAGATGATCACGGTCAGGCCGGAGATGATCACGGTCAGGCCGGAGATGATCACGGTCAGGCCGGAGATAACGAGGACGAGACCTCAGCTGACCTCTAGCACCAACGAAGGACTCCGTCCGACGCGTCGGACGGAGTCCTTTTCGTCGTCGCCACTCTGCCTGCGCCCCCCGGAGCGAACGAGGACCACGAAGGGGACGGAGGTTGAATCAGCATGCGAGCGGGCTGATTGCTCTGAACATCGATCGCTGTCAATATAGGTCTCATGAGAACGATCGCACTGATCACCCAGGGCTGCTGCCCCCCGCTGATGAAGACACCGATCGACGAAGCGGAGGCGGAACGGCTCGCCGGCGCGTTCAAGCTGCTCGGGGACCCCGGGCGTCTCCGTCTCCTGAGCCTGATCGCCGCTCACCCCGGCGGCGAGGCGTGCGTCTGCGAACTAACCGAGCCGCTGGGGTTGAGCCAGCCCACGGTCAGCCATCACCTGAAGCTGCTCCACCAAGCCGGACTGCTCGAACGCGAGAAGCGGAGCACGTGGGTCTACTACAAGGTCGATCCGGCCACGCTCAAGACGGTGAGGGACGCCCTCGCGATCTGAGGCTACTCGGGGGCGATCGTGTCGAACCCGGTGTACGGCCGCAGCGCGTCGGGGATGCTCACGCTCCCGTCGGCCTGCTGATGGTTCTCGAGCAGCGCAACGATCGTGCGACCGACCGCGCAGGCGGTCCCGTTCAGCGTGTGGACCAGGCCCTTGTCGTCCTTGCCCTTGTAGCGGATGTTGAGGCGCCGCGCCTGGTAGTCGGTCGCGTTCGTCGCCGAGGTGAGCTCGAGGTAGCGGTTCCCTCCCGGTATCCACGCCTCGTTGTCAACCTTCTTCGCGGCGACGGCGCCGAGGTCTCCGCCGCACATCACGAGCACGCGATAGGGGATCTCGAGGGCCTGGAGGATCTTCTCCTGGTTCGTTCGGATCGCGGCGAACTCATCCCATGAATCATCGGGATGTGTGAACGAGAACTGCTCGACCTTGTCGAACTGGTGCACGCGGATCAGTCCCTTGGTG
>JAENWQ010000182.1 GCA_016649855.1 Actinomycetota bacterium
CATCCCGCAGCGTAGGCAGAAGCTATGCGTCTCCGGTTGCTCAAGACGGCATGCCGGACAGAAAACGTCGCTCACCTTCCACCCCCAATGGTCATGGTCATGGTCGAGCCCGCATCACCCGATCGTACTTCGCTCCATGCAACAGAACCAGACCGATCCTTATCCCATCTCGTTCCGCAGGTGTTCCGCCGCGTCCGTCATCGCTCGCATCTTGCCCTCGGCCGAGTCGCGGGGCAGATACTTCATCCCACAGTCGGTGGACAACACGAGCCGTTCCACATCGACGAACGGGAGAGCACGCCTGACGCGATCGGCGACGACCTCGGAGGATTCAACCGCCGCATCGGAAAGATCGATCACGCCCAGGATGATCGTCTTGTCAGAGAGCTCGGCCAGTACTCCGGGATCGAGTTTCGACTGCGCGGTCTCGATCGAGATCTGGCCACATGAGCAACCGGCGAGCTCGGGAAGGAACGAATAGCCCGATGGCCGCCCGTGGATGATCGCGGCGTAGCCGAAGCAGATATGAACCGCGGTCGTCCCGGTGACGCCATCGAGGGCTCGATTCAGAGCCGCCAGACCGTAGGCCCTGGCCGCGTCGGGGCGGGCCTGCATGTACGGCTCGTCGATCGGCACGATGTCGGAGCCGGCCGCGAAGAGGTCGCGGATCTCCGCGTTGCAGGCGTCGGCATACGCCATGGCCACCGATTCATCGTCTGGATAGTGGTCGTTCTGGGCCTGCTGCGACATCGTGAACGGGCCCGGAACCGTCATCTTGATCGTGCGGTCCGTGTGAGCGAGAAGCAACTTGACGTCGTCCACCGAAACGGGCCGGTTGCGGACCACCGGGCCGACGACACGAGGCACTGGATTCGGATGGCCGCTACGGTCGAGAGCCATACCGGGGTTGTCGATATCGACGCCATCCAGAGCGGTGGCGAAGTGGTTGGAGTAGCTCTCCCGGCGGATCTCGCCATCGGTGATGATGTCCAGCCCGGCCTCTTCCTGCGCCTTGATCGCCAGCACGGTGGCATCGGCCTGAGCCTCGGCGAGATGCTCGGGTGGGACCCGCCACAACTCGCGCGCCCGCACACGCGGAGGGAAACGGCCGGCGAGCTTCTCTCGGTTTATCAGCCAGTCGGGCTGGGGGTAGCTCCCGACGATCGAGGTGGGAAAAAGTCTGGTCATTAGAGGATCTCACTCTATGAGAACAAAGGGTACGAAGGAACTCCGTAGGCTCTTGCGTCGTCAGACCGTTATGTGCTCACGTTCGGGGTGAGAACTTGGCGGAGGCGCGAGCTCGATCAGGTTGCTGATCCTGCTCTTAACGACGAGGGGGACGGATGGACCTGAGGAGATCGCTCCGTAGAAGAACGGCGGCGACCGCGCTCGCGGCAGTCGCGGTGGTGAGCTCACTCGCGCTTGCACCTGCACCGGCCGCTCTGGGTTCGGCCCCCCAGGAGGCCACCCTCTCCCCAGCCCTTTACCGTAAGGGCCTCCAGGCCAAGGGGACCGTGGTACGGCAAGCCGGGGGTGTAACCGTCTCGCGTGTCGTCGTCACCCATAAGGGCGCGGAGCGGGTTCTCTACCGTGTGCGAGTCGGTGGCGCGTTCCCGCCCCGGGCGCTGCGCTACATCGTCTCCGCGGACGGAGAGCAGATCGGGTACGGACTTCCGACTCCGAACGAGCACGCGGTGGAAACGGTGACGACCGATGCAGGAGTGGTCGACGCGACTATCGCCGCAGGGTACGAAGGTGCACTGAGCACCGGCGTGGCCGACCGTCCCTCGGGAGCGAACAAGGCCGCCGATAGGATGCCCGACCCGGGCCTCTCAGGCCCGCACGAGGTGTCGGTTGAGGTTTACGACCTGGGTAATGAGGTGTTCCAGCCGACCGGTTTTGGCCGGAAGGTCGAGCTGACCGCAGAGGTCCAGTACCCGACGGATCTCGACAGCGGCCCCTACCCGCTGGTGCTCTTCCTCCACGGCAACCACAGCACCTGCTTCAAGGGCGAGAAGGAGCGTTTCCAGTGGCCCTGTCGAACAGGCTGGGAGCCTCTGCCCAACTACGCCGGCTACGGCTACATAGCAGAACGACTCGCAAGCCACGGCTACATCGTCGTCTCGGTCAGTGCTAATGGCGTGAACGTCTTCGGCAGCCGGCTCGAGGACACCGGCATGCGCCAGCGCGGCGAACTGCTCGACAAGCACCTCGATCTGTGGAACACGTGGTCGACGACGGGCGGCGCTCCGTTCGACGACAGGTTCGTGGGGCACGTCGACATGTCGCGCATCGGGACCATGGGCCATTCGCGCGGCGGCGAGGGTGTCGTGTGGCACAAGACGGTTGACGACGAACGGGCGGATCCCTACGGGATCGACGCCGTTCTTTCTCTCGCGCCCGTCGATTTCACGCGCACTACGATCAACGGCGTTGCCTACGCGACCATGCTCCCCTACTGCGACGGAGACGTCTCCGACCTGCAAGGCGTTCACTTCTTCGACGATTCTCGCTACAACGTCCCGGGCGATCCGGCTCCGAAACACACCGTCACCCTGTACAAGGCGAACCACAACTTCTACAACACCGTGTGGTCGCCCTCTGGAGGATACCCGGGAGGGTTCGACGACGGCGATTTTTCGAACTGCGGGGAACGGCTCGGCGAGAGGCGGCAGCGCCGGATAGGACGCTCCTACATCAGCGGCTTCTTCCAGCGGTACCTTGCGGATGATCTCTCGATCGATCCGATGTGGACGGGCGCGGAAACGCCCGACTACACCAGCCCGGCAGAGGTCGTGGTGAGCTATCTCGCTCCCGACTCCCCTGCCTTCCGCTTGGACCTGGCGCGCTTCACCGAGCCGTTGGATCTCGGCGACAACGAGCAGGGTGGCAACATGGTGCCTCAGAGCTTGTCGCGCTACGGGTGGTGCGCCAACGACGAAGTGGCTCCGTGCGTCCCCGAGGGCTACGAGTTCCAGGACATCCATCGTCCGGGCCTCTCGCGTGCGGTCGTGGGCTGGTCGAAAGACGATGCTCGGCTCGGCATGGAGCTTCCCGTAGGAAGCCGGGACGTGAGCTCGTTCGATGCGTTCCAGTTCCGCACGGTCTTGCCTCCCGGCTACGGGGCCAATCGCGGGATCAAGTTCCAGGATCTCGTGGTCGCGCTTATCGACGGTGGTGGAAACATCGCCGAGGTAGCCGCGTCGGAGGTTGGCAACGACGCGCTCGCCGCCCTCCCCCACGGACAGGGACACATCATCCTCAACCAGTTGAGGTTCCCGCTGGAGCGGTTCGAAGGCGTGGATCTCAGCGACATCCGCGAGGTCCAACTACGCTTCTCGCGGACACTCCAGGGAGTGATCGACATAGCCGACGTCGCCTTCTCGAGCGGTGGCGCCATCCTTCCGCCCAACTAGAACAGGAGACTTTATGACCGCTAACGAGGGCCTGATCCACCGGTTCTATTCGGCGTTCCAGAAGCAGGATGCGGAAACCATGGCCGGCTGCTACCGCCCCGAGGTGCACTTCTCGGATCCGGTGTTCACGGACCTGTTGGGTGAGGAGGCAGGTGACATGTGGCGGATGCTGTGCAGCCGAGCCACGGATCTCCGCATCGAGTTCCGCGACGTCACCGCCGATGAGGATCGGGGCAGCGCTCACTGGGAGGCCTGGTACACGTTCTCGACCGGCCGCAAGGTACACAACGTGATCGATGCCTCGTTCGAGTTCTCGGACGGCCTCATCCTTGCGCCACGGCGGCGAAGGGCCTCGAGGCCCACCGATCGCGGGCGAAGTAGCCGCTGGGGTCGAAAACCATGGTGGGCTGCGTTCATGGGGCTCCCGTCGGGAGCGGTGACCGTATCGGGCGTGGCCCGAGCTTAACTAGAAGCGCCCTACTCCATCGCGATCGACGAGTGATGCGAAAACAACGATGTTGTCGAGGTAGTGCCCGGTGGAGTCATCGAAGGCGCCTCCGCAAGTCAGTATCCGAAGTCCGGCGTGGTTGATGTCGCCGTAAACGAGTTCCGTCGGAAAGTTGTCCTTTGCGTAACGGTGCACCTCATCCACGATGAATACCGCGACCGAATCGTCGGCTCGGGTGATCGATACGCGGTCGCCGGGCCGCAGTTCGCCGAGGCGGAAGAACACCGATGGTCCGTCGGCCGCAGAGTCAACGTGCCCGAGGACGACCGCGGGCCCTAGTGAGCCGGGCGTCGGCGAGTACCGGTACCACGCGGCCTCGTTGTAATGGGGCCCGGGGGCTGGAACTTCCAGAGCGCCGTCCGCGGTCTGTCCGAGGTATTGCACGACCGAGTGCACGCCGATCGAGGGGATGTCCAAAGCGACCGGCTTCGATCGAGGGAGTATCGGTCCGATCACGTTCGGCGAAGCGTTCTCTGATGGTCGAGTAGCCGGGATAGTCGGGAGCAACCACGACTCCGAAGCCTTAACGGCCCCCGGAGCTCGGCGCTGCGACGCGATCGATACGCCTATGAGACCCACCCCGCCGACGATGCAGACGACTGCGGCCGCCGTGGCGATCAGGCCACGGCGGCTATCGCGCGTCGAGAACTTCTTCGCGAGCATCTTTTTCAGGTGGTTAGGTCTTGTCCCTGAGCCGCCGGCGTAGAAGGAGAGCCGGTCCTGCGACAGCCAGCAAGATGAAGCCGAGCAGGAGAAGCTTGGCGTTCTCCACTCCGCTCGTGGATCCGCCACCGGTCTCGACGCCGCCTTTAGGGACACGGGGGATCTGGCTCGGGGTGACAGTGGGAGTCGGCGACGGGGTGACAGTGGGAGTCGGCGACGGGCTGGCAGTGGGAGTCGGCGACGGGCTGGCAGTGGGAGTCGGCGACGGGCTGGGCGAGGGTCCTGTGATGACGTTGGTGAGACCCGTGCGGCAGGTGACGGTTGCCCCCCCGCCGTTACCGGAACCGTTGCACTGGTTGACCGTCACACTGAGGATCGTGGTTGTAGTGGAGCCTGAGTCGACGGTGCATCGCACACGTAGCGTCCCGCCGCCTCCGTTGCCCGACTCGTTGCACTGGGTAACGGTCGCGCTGATTGTGCTCGCCGGGAAAGGATCGCAGAGGACGGTCGGAGCTGTGCCTCCGCCTGTACCCGACGCGTTGCATTGGTTGACCG
>JAENWQ010000055.1 GCA_016649855.1 Actinomycetota bacterium
ACCTGGTTGCGCATCAGAAGCCGTCACGGCCGCCGAGCGGCCCGCGCGATGAGGGAGCGGTTCGAGGCCTTCGCCGGCAGCGGGATCGCTCCGAAGCTGGGCTTCCTTCTCCTCGGTCTCGTCGGGGTCTGGATCGCGGCCGCCCCCGCGCTCGACAAGCGCTGGTACGAGGTCGCGTTCGACGCCCTGCCGTACCCGTTCATCGCAATCGCTCTGTTCCGGGCGCCGGGTTCGCTGCGAGCCATCGCCGAACGGATCAAGACCTACGAGCGTGACCTCGGAGAGGACCCCGACCGCGATCTTGGCGACGACGGCGGGGGAGCGACGGAGATCGCCCTATGAAGGCCGTCGAAGATGCGCGCCTCTACCTCGTGGCGACCTCGCGCTTGAAGGCGGGACGCCTGGCCGAACTGGTCCCCGATCTCGTCGGCGCGGGGGTCGATCTGGTGCAGCTGCGCGAGAAGGAGCTCGACGGGGACCGGGTCCTCGAGCTCGGAGCCGAGGTGCGAGATGCCTGCCGGGCCGCCGGGGTTCCGTTCGTGATCAACGACCGGCCCGACATCGCCCTCGCACTCAGCTGCGGGGTGCATCTCGGCCAGGACGACGTCCCCGCGGACCTCGCGCGCCGGATCCTCGGGGACGCAACGATCGGGCGCTCGACCCATTCCCGGGAGCAGCTGTCGGCGGAGCTCGCCGCGACTCCGCGGCCGAACTACGTCGCGGTCGGTCCGGTGTTCGCGACCCCGACCAAACCCGGACGTCCTTCCACCGGGCTCGAGCTGATCCGGTTCGCGGCAGAGACGGCCTTAGGTCTCCCGTGGTTCGCGATCGGGGGGATCAACGAGACCAACCTCGACGAGGTTATGGGGGCAGGGGCGCGCCGCGTGGTCGTCGTGCGAGCGATCACGGAGTCCGACGACCCCGTTGCGGCGACCGCGAGGCTCAAGCACCAACTCGAGGGCGTCCCCCTGAAGGCCCGGTAGTCTCTCCGACCATGTTCAAGCCGCGCCTCGAATGGCTGCTCGCGTTGGTGCCCGTCGCCGTCATCCTGGAGCTGGTCCACGGAGGCGCGATCGCGATCTTCGTGGTCTCGGCGCTCGCGATCCTCCCGCTCGCCGGTTTGATCGGCCATGCGACCGAGGATCTCGCGGCGAGGACGGGTCCGCAGATCGGCGGTCTGCTGAACGCGACCTTCGGCAACGTGACCGAGTTGATCATCGCCTTCTTCCTTATCTCGCGCGGTGAGATCGGGATCGTCAAGGCATCGATCACCGGTTCGATCATCGGCAACGTGCTCCTCGTCCTCGGGCTCTCCTTCTTCGTAGGCGGCTGGAACCGCGTGGAGCAGACGTTCAACCGCAACTCGGCAGGACTGCATACCGCGTCGCTCGCGATCGCGGTGAGCGCGCTGGTGCTTCCGGCGCTTTTCTCGTTCACCCCTGAGTCGACGTTCTTCCGGACCGAGGCCGTCTCGATGGGGGTCTCGATCGTTCTCATCACGACCTACGTCCTGGGGCTTGTGTTCACGCTCAAGACCCACCGGGGGCTATTCCGGTCCGACTTCGACCACGGAGAGCCACAGTGGACCGTCGGGCGCGCCGTGGGGACGCTTGCAGGCGCCACCATCGGGGTCGCCTTCATGAGCGAGTTCCTCGTCGGCGCCCTCGAGGAAACGGTCGAGGAACTCGGTCTCTCGAGACTATTCGTCGGACTCATCGTGGTGCCGATCATCGGAAACGCGGCCGAGCATTCATCGGCGGTCTTCCTGGCGGCCAAGGACAAGATCGAGGTCTCGATCGAGATCGCCATCGGCTCCTCGACCCAGATAGCGCTGTTCATCGCGCCCTTGCTGGTGTTCATCTCGTACTTCGCCGGCCACCCTATGGACCTGATCTTCAGCGGCCTGGAGATCGCCGCCGTGGCGCTGTCCGCGATGATCCTCGGCTTCGTGGTTATGGACGGCCGGTCCAACTGGTTCGAGGGCGCCCAACTCCTCGCCGCCTACGCCATCATGGCGATCTCCTTCTTCTTCTTGTAGCGCAGGTCAGTGGGACGGTGCGTACTGAACACGAGCAGGTCTCAGAAACTGTCCCAGGATCATCGTAGAATCACATGGATGTAATCTTAAAGTGAGGAGCTGTTCGGGGCATGGCCAAGTCTTTCCTCAAATGGGCAGGTGGTAAGACCCGGTACGCGCGCTTGCTTGAGTCCCTCTCCCCGCCGAAGTGGTCGGGGAAATTCGTCGAGCCTTTCATGGGAAGCGCCGCCCTGTTCTTCCAGGTTGAACCAGACAGGGCGGTGCTGGCGGACTCGAACGAAGAGCTGGTCATCTGTTTCCAGGAGGTCCGGGACCACCCTCATGAGGTCATGGGTCTTCTGGACGAGATTCCCAACGAGAAAGAGCACTACGAGATGGTTCGATCCACCGATCCAGCCACTCTCCAGCCACTTCATCGTGCAGCGCGCGTTATCTACCTGAACAAGACCGGGTTCAGGGGCCTCTGGCGAGTGAACCGACAAGGCAGATTCAATGTCCCCTATGGAGCCTATGAGCGGCCCTACTACAACCGGGATGCCTTCCTGATGGCGTCCAAGGTTCTTCAAGGCGCCAAGCTGCGGTGCGGTGATTACCGAGAGTGTCTGCGCTCCGCCAGAAAGGGAGACTGGGTCTACCTCGATCCTCCGTACGTGCCAACGGGCGCCTGGGGAGACTTCACGCGCTACACGGCGGGCCAGTTCTTAGGCAGCGATCATGAGGAGCTTGCCACGCAGGTGAGGAGCCTCGATGCCCGTGGGGTGCACTTCCTGCTCACGAACTCGGATACTCCGTTTGCTCGAGATCTCTATAGCGGATTCGGAATGGGCATCCTGGAGACCCGTCGCGATATAGATTTACGGTCCAGGCATCGAAAGAGCACGGACTTGGTTGTGTCCAACTACCTGGGATCCGCCGAGATCAAGAACTCCATTTCGCGTGCTTCCTAGCGGGGCCTAAGAATGCCTGAACTCGAGGAGTACATCCGCTACCTCAGTCGCTTGGGTGGCGTGCTCCAAATGGCTCCTTCTGATCGCTCGTTGATCGACAGGATCGCTGAAGTCTTTGCCCGCATGGAGAAAGTAGATTGGGCGTCCCTCACGCAGTTCGTGCAGACGAATACCTGATGCGGGCCCAATCCTGGGGCTCAGTATTGGGCTCTCCCAGGAGCAACTCAAGAACATTCTGCGCATGGAGTTGCAGACAAGCAGTTGGAGAAAGCTAGCCAAGGAGAGACCGAGCGACCTGGTCCGTGTTCTGGATGAGAACTTCGACCTCGTGGAGCGGTTGAAGGTGGACCGTAGCCGGGAGTTCAAGTATTCGGACGTCCTTGCTGAGCGATTCAGTTCGCGCCTCAGGGCGGGCGGGGCGATCGGTCGTGGGAGAAGCCTCGAAGACGCGGTTGAAACCATCGTGGGTGGACTCGGACTTCCCATGGAGATGAGGACTAGATTCGAAGGCAGATCGGGGATGACTGCCCCGGCCGATATGGCGATCCCGGCCGGCGGTGCGGCAGCAAAGATCGTTGTTGCCATCAAGGGATTCGACTCAACGGGAAGCAAGCTCACCGATGCTGCAAGGGAAGTGAAAGAGATGGCCAGTGTTCGAAGAGCCGATCAGTTCGTCTTCGTCGTGGCCGACGGCATGGGGTGGCTCAGCCGCCAAGCAGACTTAAGGCGCATCCTTGCCCTGGCGACCGACGGGTCGATTTCTGGGGTCTTCACCAAGAGGACGCTCGACGCCTTGATGGTTAGCCTCACCAAAGCGGCTCGTATCCATGGGATGCTTGAGGAATGACGAGGGAAGAAATAGTGACGGATGTCGTTATGCTGGGTGACATGGAAGATGCAGACGCAGTAGCAACCTCCGACACCAAGGTGATCGAAGAGAGGATGATCGAGGTCCTCCAGACTGTCGATGACCCGGAGCTCGGGATCGATATCTGGAACCTCGGCCTCATCTACAAGGTTGACGTCAACGGAGACGGGGACGTCCACGTCGAGTTCACGCTGACCACCATGGGATGCCCGATCGGTCCGATGATCGACGAGCAGATCAGGGCGGCGTCGCAGTACATCGAGGGCATCGGAGAGGTCACGACCGAGATGGTCATGTACCCGCCGTGGTCCCCCGAGAAGATGTCCCCGCTCGCCCGCTCCGCCCTCGGCGTCATCTAGACGGCCGATCTCTCAGCACTTCTTGACTCCGGCTGCGCGCGCGGTCTACTATCGAACATACGTTCGACTGTTAGTGGTGGGCCTCTCTGTAAGGGCTCCTCCCTGGGCCCGGATCGAGGCGGTTCTGCTCCCCGGCGCGCCGTCCCTGCCACCGGCAGCCGAACGAGATAACGGGGCCCGATGGGCCTGCCCTGGTTTCCCCGGGGCGGGTCGGTCGGGCCCCCCTTCTCTTTCAGGAGAGAGCGCGAAAAACCAGTGGCCAAGAGGTACGACGAGGCGATAGAGGTGGACCCGGATCCCATCGATGCGGACGTTCCGGTCGCGTTCCGGTGGCGGGGGAGGAGGTACGAGATCGATCAGCGGCTGTCGTCGTGGCGGGAGGCGTGGACCGCGGGCCGGGACGGACACAAACAGCGGGAGTACTTCCGGGTCCTGGCGCGGCCCTCGGGAGCGTCTTCGGACGGCAACCTCGATGCGGACGGATTCCTCGTCCAGGTCGGTGGGGTCTACGACGTCTACCGGGATATGACGGGCGGAGCGTGGAAGCTGGCCCGGGTTTGGGACTGACCCGTTATCGTCCGGCCCATGGAACAAGACAGGACCCGCGCCGATGCGATCGCGGAGGGCTCGATCCAGATCCCGGTCAACGACGCGATGGGCTTCGTCTACGACTCCAAGACCGCCGAGGAGATCGTCTTCACCTACGAGATCCGTCCGGAGCACTGCAACTCGGCCGGCGGGATCCATGGCGGGACGCTCGCCGCGTTCGCCGACTCGGTCCTCGGGGGAGCGGCCGCGCTGCACCTTCCTCCGGAGCGATACCCGGCGCTGGCCGAGATGAAGATCTCGATCTTCCGACCCGCATCTGCCGGGATGAAACTCACCGGTACGGGACGGATCCTCAAAGCTGGACGACGCGTGCTGTTCGCGGAGGCCGAGATAACGGACCCCGATGGAACCTTGATCGCCAAGGCGTCGGGTACCGAGATCCCAGCGGACGTACCCAGCTAGCCGAGTACCGCTCGTGAGTTCATTCACTCATTTGCATTGCCACACGACGTGGTCGTTGCTCGATGGGGCGATCACCGCCGAGGCGCTGCCGGCGCTGGCCGCGGAGCGGGGGTTCGAGGCGGTCGCGATGACCGATCACGATTCGCTCCTCGGCGCGGTGCGGTTCACGAAGGCGTGCCGGGCCGCGGGGATCAAGCCGATCTACGGTGCCGAGCTGACCGTCCGCTCGGCGATCCCCAGTGGGGGAGCAGGAGCGACCACGAGCCACGTGACCGTGATCGCCCGCAACAAGACCGGCTACGGGAACCTGTGCCGGTTGATCACCGGCGCGCACCTCACCAACGAGCGCGGTGATCCCGAAACGACCTTCGAGTCGGTCGCGGAACGGTGCGACGGGCTGTTCGTGTTCTCCGGATGCGCGCGAGGAGACGTTGCGCGGCTCGCGGCGCAGGGACGCATCCCTCAGGCGGTCGAGGTCGCGCGCAAGTGGCACGGCGCGCTGGGGGAGGCCTACCGGGTCGAGGTCTTCGACCACCGCGGCTACGGCGACCGGACGCTCCGGGACCGGCTCCTCAAGGTCGCCCACGAGGCCGAGGTCCATCCAGTCGCGACCAACGACGTCCACTACGCCTCGTCGGGTGACTCGGGGACCCACGAGCTCCTTCATGCCCTCCACGAGATCGTGCCGTTGTCCCGGACCCAGGCGTTGCGGTCGAACTCCGAGTACCACCTGAAGCCACCGGCCGAGATGCGCGCGTTGTTCGACGACGTCCCCGAGGCGGCGCGCGAGACGCTCTACATCGCCGAGGAGTGTGACTTCGAGCTCGACCTCGGGGGTCACCACTTCCCCGAGGTTCCCGGCCGCGACGGACGGAGCGCGGCGGGCGACCTGGCGCGGCGCTGTTTCGAGGGAGCCGCCCGGCGCTACGGCCGGATCACCGGGGTGGTCGAGGACCGGCTCCAGCACGAGCTGGGCGTCATCTTCCACATGGGATGGCCGGCGTTCTTCCTCCTGGTGGCCGACATCGTCGACCACGTCCGCTACGAGATGGGGATCAGGTGCTCGTGCCGGGGGAGCGCGGCGGGTTCGCTCGTCTGCTACGTGCTCGGTATCTCGGATGTCGATCCGGTGCGTTACGACCTGTTGTTCGAGCGCTTCATGAACGCGCGCCGGGAGGAGCTGCCGGACATCGATGTGGACGTCGAGTCCCACCGGCGGGAAGAGGTCCTCGATCACATCCTCCAGACCTACGGGCGCGATCAGACCGCGGTGTGCTGCATGGTCGATACGTTCAGGGCCCGCGGCGCGATCCGCGAGGTCGGCAAGGCCCTCGGTATCCCGTCCGAGGAGATCGACTTCGTGGCTAAGGCGTTCCCTCATATCCGGGCCAAGGACATCCCCGCCGCGATCGAGCGGCTTCCGGAGCTCGGCGGCAGCAACCTCAAGGCGGGCCAGCTCGAGCAGCTCTTCGAGCTGTGTTTCTCGATCGACGGGTTCCCGCGTCACCTCGCGCTCCATCCCTCGGGGGTGATCCTGTCATCGCGCGACCTTGGCGACCGCGTCCCGATGCAAGAGAGCTTCGCCGGCTTCACGATGCTGCAGGCCGACAAGCACGACGTCGAGGATCTTGGGCTCGTGAAACTCGATGTCCTCGGGGTGAGGATGTTCTCGGCCATCGCGCATGCGACCGGCGAGATCGAACGTCTCACCGGGTCGCTGATCGATCTCGATTCAGTGCCGCGCGACGATGCCGCGACCTTCGAGCTGATCCGGTCGTCGCGCACGATCGGTTGCTTCCAGATCGAGTCCCCGGGACAGCGTGAGCTGCTCGCCCGGATGCAGCCGGAACGCTTCGAGGACCTGATCGTCGACATCTCGTTGTTCCGCCCGGGGCCGGTTCAGTCGGACATGGTCGGCCCTTACCTGATGCGCCGCCACGGATTCGAGGACGTCGTCTACCCACATGATTCCCTCAGAGAGATCCTGCGCGAGACCAACGGGATCATCGTGTTCCACGAGCAGCTGATCCGCGTCATCGCCGCCGCGACCGGCTGCGACATGGCCGATGCCGACTACATCCGCCGCCATCTCGATTCCGAGCGGCCGAGCCTCCCCGACAGCCCGAACTCCGCTCCGGCCAAGACGAGCCTCGACCTCCCAAGGAACCAGACGGATAGCGAGAACCCCGACGACATCGTGGGCCGGTGGTTCCGTGGGGCGGCGTCGGTTGCGGGCGGACTGACCCCACCTCAGGCGGAGGCGCTGTGGAAGGAGGTGTTCGCGTTCGCGTCGTTCGGGTTCTGCAAGGCGCACGCGGCCGCGTTTGCGGTACCCACCTACCTGTCGTCGTGGCTCAAGGCACATCACCCGGCCGAGTTCGTGGCGGGGTTGTTGACTCACGATCCCGGGATGTATCCGAGGCGGTTGATCGTGGCCGACGCGCGCACCTCGGGGGTGACGATCCTGCCGGTGGATGTCAACCGCTCGGATGCCGTCTACCGGGTCGAAGCCACGGATGCCAGCAGCGGTTCGCCTCGGCGTAACCGCATAACAAAATTGGGAGTGAGGCTCGCTCTGTCCGAGGTCAAGGATATCTCGGAGGTTGAGAAAGACTCGATCGTCGCGGCCCAACCGTTCACCTCGCTCGAGGATCTGTGGCACCGCACCGAGCTGTCCCGCCCGGTGCTCGAGCATCTCGTCCATCTCGGCGCCTGCGACGGTATCGCCCGTCACAGGAGCCGCAGGGAGCTCCTGTGGCGGGCCGCCGACCTCGCCGCCAGACCTCGGCACAGGGTGGGCCAGCAGATGGTGCTGTCGCTCGATGGCGACGCGGGTCTCTCGGATACCTCCGGCCTCGAGGGCCTGCCCGACTACACGGCCATGGAGGAGACGGAGGCCGAGCTCGAGGTCACCGGCATCGATGCTCGGCGTCACGTCATGGCTCTCTACGAACCGCTGATGAAGGAGCTCGGCTGCACCCCGGCCGCGGAGCTGAGGCGCTGCCGCAACGACTCCGAGGTCTGGGTCGCCGGGGTGAAGGTGGCGAGCCAGACCCCTTTGATCCGCTCGGGGCAACGGATCATCTTCGTGACGATCGACGATCTCACCGGTCCGGTGGACGTCACCTTGTTCGAGCGGGTGCAGCCGTGGTGCGCTGCGGCCGTCTTCCATTCCTGGATCCTCTTGTTCCGGGGGATCGTGAGGAAACGGGGCGGCGCGTCGTTGACCCGGCAGACTGATCCGGACAGTGTGGGTATCACGGTGGTGGTTGAGGAAGCCTTCGATCTCGCCGCGATCGCTCGAGATCAGGAGGCGGGGGTAACTACCGAAGATGCGGTCCGGCGCCAGAGGAAGAAGGCGGCCGGGGGCATGGCGGGATCCATCCGGCCGGGAACCTCAATCCCACGCCCTTTACGCCCGAAGACTACAGAGTGAAGGAAAAACTGCAGGGGTTCTCGGACCCTAGCTCGGCCGTGGCCACCGAGCCGGAGCCGCACCCCGACCCGCATCTCTATCTGGCCCCCAGCCCACCCCCCGGGTGGGATCTCTTCGCGCGGTCTTCGAGGTCCTACTTCTTTTCGACCACCGCGTGGACCGAGACGGTCGCTGCAGGCTTCGAGAGCGATGTTCTGTTCGCGGCCCTTATGGACGGAGATGAGATCCTCGTCGCTCTTATCGGGATCCATCGGAAGGCCTTCGGCTTCCGGGTGTTCCACTCGTTCTTCCCCTACGGCGGTCTCACAGGGGACCCATCGCGTGGCGATGAGCTTCTCGACCTCCTCATCCCCGCCTTGAAAGCCCGGAGGTACCACACCCTCGTGGTCGAGGACCCCTTCTGCGCGCTCCCCGAACGTCATGTGAAGGACCCCACCTATGGACGCAGACACGTCCGTCTCATGAACGATCATCCGGCTGGCGCCGGAGAGGACGCCTTGTTCCGCTCGTATCACAAGTCGGTGAAGAAGAACGTGAGGCGGGCGCGGGAGGCGGGCCTCGTGGTTACCGAGGCGACCACGGATGAAGAGGTCGAGCAGATCTTCGAGCTTTACCGCCAGGCGATGGAGCGCAACAAGGCCCCTACCTGGTATCCGAAGAAACTGTTCGTCGAGTTGCTGCACCGGCTCGTGCCGAGTGGCGACGCCCGTTACCTGATCGTCAAGGACGAAGGGCGTGTGATCGGGATGATGGCGATGATCTATTCCGCCGAGGGGGCTCACTACTGGATGGGGGGCTCCTCGTTCGATGCCCTCAAGCTGAGGGTCAACGATCTGCTCTTCCATGAGGCGATCCGCATCTCGGCCGAACGTGGGGACGCGTTCTTCGACCTCATGGGCTCGGCTGTCGGCGACGATCAGCTCGCCCGTTTCAAGGAGAAATGGGGCGGCGTGTCTCAGGATGTCCTCGGCTATCACCTCGACCTCGCACCACTGAGGACCAAGCTGTTCCGCCTCGCCTACCGATTCGTCCGCCACGGTCCGGGCGCGTGGGTCATCCGCAAGCTCAATCGCTGAACACGAAGCAGCTGAGTACCGGAGTCCGGGTGAGTAGCATTCTCCTGTGAATCTCGGTTCTGCTCCCCCGATGGAGACCATCATCCACGTCGACATGGATGCCTTCTACGCATCCGTCGAGGTCACCAAGGATCCCTCGCTGCGTGGCAAGGCGGTCGTGGTCGGGGGCCTGGGCGGCCGAGGGGTCGTGACCTCGGCCTCGTACGAGGCGCGCGCGTTCGGGGTCACCTCGGCGATGCCGATCGTTCGGGCGAGGCGCCTGTGCCCGAGTGCGATCTTCCTGCCGAACGACTTCACGGCGTATACGGACTTCTCCCGGAAGATCCGGGAGGTGTTCCTCTCCTACACACCGCTGGTCGAGCCCTTGTCGCTCGACGAGGCCTTCCTAGACGTGGCCGGTTCGCTGAAGCTCTTCGGTGACCCGGTAACGATCGGATGCCGGATCAAGGCCGACATCGCGTCCCTGGGGCTGCCGTGCACGGTCGGTATCGCGCCCAACAAGTTCCTCGCCAAGCTCGCGTCCCAGAAGGCGAAGCCTGACGGACTCCTTCTCGTTCCGGTCGGGGGCATCGAGGAGTTCCTCCATCCGTTGTCCGTCACCTCATTGTGGGGCGTGGGGGAGCGAACCGGAGAGGCCCTCAGGAGGCTCGGGTTGAAGACGGTGGCGGACGTCGCCGCGATGCCCCGAAGAACCCTCCAGCGAGCCCTGGGGGACTCCCTGGGTGCCCATCTGTTCGACCTCGCGGGCGGGATCGACGACCGCGCCGTTATCCCCCACGAGACGGCGAAGAGCGTCGGGTCCGAAGAGACGTTCTCGCACGATCTCGACGCGGCTCCCGACATCCTTCGAGAGATCTTGAGGCTCAGCGAGAGGACGGCGGGTCGCCTCCGCGGCGCCGATCTGTGCGGCCGTACCGTGACGCTCAAGGTGAGGTTCTCTAACTTCAAGACGATCACGAGATCGAAGACGCTCGAGGAGGAAGTGGACAACGGCCCCGAGATCTACGACGCGGCCCGGGCTCTCTATCTGAAGCTGGACCCCGACCGGCCCCGGATCCGGCTCCTCGGTGTCGGCGTAACGGGGCTCGCGGCCGGACCCCCGCGCCGTCAGATGTCTCTCTTGTCGGGCTCCAGCAGCCCGGGATGGCCGGCCGCAACCGAGGCGATCGACAGCATCCGAGAACGGTTCGGCGACAACGCGGTGGGCCCTGCAGCCCTCCTCGACGGCGACGATAGATGATCGAATTCGAGCTCGAAAAGGGCTGACTAATCGCCCCCTGTCCATATAATCGAGGGCATAGTGCCACTCTCCGACCACGAGCAGAAGATCCTCGAAGAGATCGAGAAGAGCCTCTACCAAGAGGACCCTAAGTTCGCGCGCGACGTGAAGCGCCGTTCGCCGCAGATGGGCGAACGGCGCCGGGTCAAGCTCGGTGTGCTTCTGTTCCTGGTCGGCTTAGGGATCCTCATCGGCTTCTTCGTCACCAGCAACATCGTGATCGGCGTGATCGCCTTCGGAGCGATGGTGGGTGGGATCGTTCTCATAGCGGGGTCGATCAAGGGCCTCACGCCCGGCCGGGGCGGTCCGGGTTCGAGTCCCCGGGACCGGCTCCTCAAGTCCTTCGAGCAGTGGGAATCTCGTGTTCGGAAACGCGATAAAGGGTCCTGAGGTACAAACTTCGAAAAGCATCTCCCGTATCACCGAATACCCCTTGCCGCGTCGCGACCTCACGCGCTAGATTCGCAGTGAGCTTCCGAACGGGGATCCCTGGGTCATGGGGATGTAGTCTTCGGAATCCTCACCGAAGTCTTGTGAAGTTCTGGCGATGTTCGATCTTGAAAAGGCGGGAGGTTCGCGCTCTCTCATGGAGGGTTTCACTGCAGAGCAGGCATGTCGTTTCACCAGTTGCACGCCACATCAGCTCCGCTATTGGGATCGGATCGGCCTAGTCAAACCTGGGGTTCAACAGACAGGTGGTCGCCCCGGGGTCAGGCGTCTGTACTCGTTCCGGGACCTCGTCGCCCTCAAGGTCGTCAAGTCGCTGCTCGACGGCGGCATGAGCCTCCAGCGCGTGAGAAAGGCCTACGAGTATCTCCGTAAGAAGGCGGGACTCGAGGACCATCTCTCCGAGCTCCGGCTCGTCACCGACGGCGTCAGCATCTTCAAGGTCTGCCACGACGACGGCGAGGTTCTCGATGCGCTGAAGGAGGGGCAGATGTCCTTCTTCCTGGCCATCAACGAGATCGCCCAGAGTGTCGACGGGAAGGTCTCCGAGTACCTCTACGACCGTGAGGAGTTCGTCACTGCTCTGAAACAGGTCGAGTCGAAGGCCGAGGACGAGCTCGACGACAAGGTGGTCAGGCGGCTGCGCGCCGCCCACTGAACCAAGACGGTCGCAGGTTCGGGAACCCGAGCGAGAGGTTCCTGGGCGAGAACAGCCGCACCGCACGTTGCCACATGCTCGAGCGTGACCACATGTTCTTCCGGAGTCCCTTGGCGAGCTTGCGCGCCTCCCCGGCGTCCTGGTCCGAGACGTCGCGCGCGGAGTACTCGGCCGCTTCGTAGATCGCCGCGAGCCTTACGGCAGGGCGCTCCGGGATCCCTTTCAGTTCCGCGACCCTCAGCGCGTACGATGTCGGGGATTCGCCCGGCCCACGTAAGGTCACGAGTTCACGCGCGTTGAAACTGAAGTCGAAGAACGCCGCGGAGGCGAGGTCTCGGCCGCCGTGAGCGCTCGAGTACGCCTTGCGGATGCGCCGCTCCTTGAGACCGGGGATCGACAGGATGAACAGCAACGCGGCGACCCCCAGCACGACCACGAGGCGCCCGAAGGTCCGTTCCCATGGCTGGGTGCCCTCAAGCCCGCCGCCGGTGGTCTGGCCTCCCTGGTTGATGAGGTTCTGCAGCTCCGCGGCGCTGAGGCCCCCACCGCCCGGATTGTCTCCGGCGTCCTGGTGGCGGGGGTCGTCCGGCTGCCCGGCGTTCGGCTGCCCGGCGTTCTGGCCGTCGTTGCCGAGCACCCCGTCGGTGCCGGGGGCGGCGGGGTTCGTGTAGAAGGGGGCGGCGGCGACCCGGGTCGAATCCCGGCGCGGGGTGGGCTCGAACGCCACCCAGCCGATGTGATCGAAGTACACCTCGGGCCACGAATGGGCGTCGGTGCCCCTCACCACGTTCTCGTCGTCGCCCTCGCCCGACGCTTCGCCGGGCAGGAACCCGACCACCAGACGAGACGGGTACCCGAGATGCCGGGCGAGAACTGCGAAGGCGGTCGAGAACTGCTGGCAGTAGCCCGTCTTCGAGTTGATCAGGAAGTTCGTGAGGTCGTCGGTGGATGCGGCCTGATCCGCCCTGATCTCATCGGGGTTGATCGAGTAGGTGAACTCATCGGAACGGAAGTGGTTCTGGAGCGCGACCAGCTTCTCGAAGTCCGTGTTCGCATCCTGTATCCACCCGGCGGCGAGCGCCTCTACTTCGGGGGTCAGCTCGTCGGGAAGCTCGGTGAAGACATCGTCGCCGGGCTCTCCGGGGTCGCCTATCTGCGCGTTCGCAAGCTCGGTGTAGCTCTCCTCCGGGACCTGTGAGGTCACCTGGTAGACGAGACTTCCACCCAGTTCGCTGGTGGTTCGGATGTCC
>JAENWQ010000191.1 GCA_016649855.1 Actinomycetota bacterium
AGGGTTGGCCTGCTCGCTCCGAGCCGCGGCTTCGCCCGGGCCGTCTGGTGCGCGGCCTGCCGGCGGTCCCTTCGCTGTGAGCGCTGCGAGGCGGGCCTCGCCTACGACCGCTCGCCGAATCTCGGACCCTTCGACCCGAACATCGCTTCGCCCGTCCGGGCTCAGGGATCCTCGGGCCTCCGGTGCCCTCGCTGCACCTGGACCGGCCCCGCGCCGGACCGCTGTCCGAACTGCGGCTCGGAGGACTTCCGGTATCTCGGTGCCGGTAGCGAGCGCCTGGCGGAGCAGATCTCGGCGGCGTTCCCAAAAGCCCGGGTCGTGCGGGTGGACCCCGACGTCCTGGCGCGCTCCGGCCCCCCGGCCGGCGAAGCCGACATCTACCTGACGACGTGGATCGGGGCCAAGGAGGTTCTGCGGCCCGAGGTATCTCTCGTCGGAGTCCTGAGCATCGACTCCTTGATCCGGCGGCCGGATTTCCGTGCCGCGGAGCGGGCCTACAGGGTCCTTGCCGAGATGTCCGAATGGGCCGGACGGGGCGGCCGGCTGGTCGTACAGACGGGGGAGCCGTCCCACCATGCGGTGCAGGCAGTGGTTCGCGGCGACCACGGTTTCTTCGTGACCCGCGAGATCGAACAGCGGCGGGATCTGAAGTACCCACCGTTCTCGGAACTGGTGAAGGTAACGGTCTCCGGTTCGCGGACAGAGGAGGTGATCGAAGAGATCGCCACCATCGCAGCAGGCACCGGGGCGGTGGTTCTCGGTCCGATCCCGGTTCCCCTATCCGACTTCGGCGACGACACGCGCGAGGTGCTGATCAAGTCGAGGGACGCGATGACGGTCGCAGACGCCCTCCGTCCGACAGCCGAGTCGATCCCGGCGAGCACCAGGCTCCGCATCGATGTCGATCCACGGTAGTTGCGCGTTCCTCGAGAGGAACGCTTTCTGTGTCCTCCAGGGCTAACGTCTTCGAGAGGCCCCGGCCTTAGAATGTTTTCATGGCCGTTCTAGGTATCCGGATGTTCGGAGACCCGATCCTCAGGCAACGTGCGAGTGAGGTCGGGGAGATCACCGACCTCCACAGGAAGCTGATCGCGAACATGATCGAGACGATGCACGAGGCCCCGGGGGTCGGACTCGCGGCGCCTCAGGTGGGCGTGCTCGAGAGGATCTTCGTGTACGCGGTGGACGAAACCGTCGGAGCGATCATCAACCCCGAGATCATCGTTCACTCTCAAGAGAAGGAGACCGATATCGAGGGCTGTCTCTCCCTGCCCGGGTTGTCGTATCCGGTCGAGCGGGCCGTCTCGGTGACGATCCGGGGCCTCGACGAGAACGGGGAGCCCGTCGAGATCGATGCCGACGGACTGCTCGCGGTCGTGTTCCAGCATGAGTTCGATCATCTCGACGGAGTGCTGTTCATCGACCACCTCCCCGGAGACATGCGGAAGGAAGCGTTGAGGACACTGCGCGACCAGGCCCTCGGCTTGACCGTTCCTTCGTTCGCCCCGGCTCCCGAGGAGAGGCTCTGAGGGTCCTCTTCTTCGGAACGCCCGCATGGGCCGTTCCCAGCCTCGATGCCCTGCTCGGAGCCGGTGTCGAGGTCGCCGCGGTGATAACCAATCCCGACCGGCCCTCCGGACGCGGGATGGAGCCCCGGCCGTCACCGGTCAAGGTCAGAGCAGAGGCCGCCGGGATCGAGATCCTCCAGCCGGAGAGGGCGCGCTCTCCCGAGCTACTGGGTCGCGTTCTTCAGATCGCGCCGGACGTCGCGGTCGTCGTGGCTTACGGAAGCATCCTCCCCAAGGACCTCCTGGACGCCGTCCCACGTGGGTTCGTCAATGTCCATTTCTCGCTGTTGCCCGAGTACCGGGGGGCGGCCCCCGTTCAGCGCGCGGTGATGGACGGCAAGGCCGAGACGGGGGTTTCGATCATGGTCTTGACCGAGGGGATGGACGAGGGCCCCGTTCTCGCGGTCGCCCGCGTCCCGATCGAGGGGGCGGAGACCGCCGGGGAGCTCGGCGAGCGGCTGGCCGCGATCGGCGGTCCGTTGGCGGTCGAAACGCTTACCTCGTTCACATCGGGCGACCTCGATCCGGTCCCCCAGGATGACGACCTCGCAACCTACGCGCCGAAGATCACCTCGGATGATGCCCGCGTCGATTGGGGTCGCCGCGCGCTGGAGATACGGAACCTGGTGAGGGGACTCAACCCGGCCCCCGGCGCGTGGACCACCTTCCGTGGGGAGCGGGTGAAGTTGCACGTAGTCTCGTTCGCCGACGGCGCCACCGATCTGGACTCGGAGACCCCCGGAACGATCCTCTCCGGCGACGAGCTGGTCGTTCGTACCGGTGACGGGATGCTCCGGCTCGACGAGGTTCAACCGGCGGGGAAGAAGAGGATGGATGGGAGCGAGATGAAGAGGGGCATGCGGCCGGCCGCAGGGGAGACCTTCAAGTGAAGCGCCTCCAGCTGGCGCCGTCCATCCTCACCGCCGATTTCGGTCGGATCAGCGACGAGGTCGCGAGCGTCGCCGATCACGTCGACTGGTTCCATCTCGACGTCATGGATGGCCACTACGTTCCTAACCTCACGTTCGGGCCCTCCACGGTCGAGGCGGTCCGTCGCGCGGTCGACCACCCCCTCAACGTCCACCTGATGATCACCGACCCGGGTCGCTTCGCGGAGATGTTCGCCACGGCCGGGGCCACGAGGATCTGTTTCCACCCGGAGACGGTGCCTGATCCCGCCCGGGTGATCGAGCAGATACGGTCTCTCGGGGTGGGGCCGGGCCTCGCCGTTCACCCGGACGTCGAGCTCGAGCCCTTGAGGGGGTTGCTAACCGAGGTGGACGTTGTCCTTATGATGACGGTTAGGCCCGGTCTCGGGGGCCAGAGGTTCATCCCCGAGGTTCTGCCCAAGATCGAGCGGGCCCGCGAGATGTTGCAGGAAATAGGTTCGGATGCCGACATAGAGGTGGATGGAGGCGTGAATCTGGAGACGGTGGACCGGACGGTCGCAGCGGGGGCGCAGATAGTGGTGGCTGGTTCCGCGATCTTCGACGGCATCGACCCACCCGCGGCCGCAGCCCGATTGAGGTCGAGGTTAGACGAGCTAGGAGCTCAGTGACAGGTGAAGGATGACAGCCGCAAACTAGTGTTGGTGGCGGACGACGATGAGGACATCGTCAGGTTCGTCGAGGTGAACCTCAGGCTCGAGGGGTTCGACGTTGCTACGGCCGGGGATGGAGAGCAGGCTCTGCAGCGCGCCTACGATATGACCCCCGATCTGGTCCTCCTCGACGTCATGATGCCGAAGATCGACGGGTTCGAGGTCTGTCAGAGGCTCCGGAGCGATTCCCGAACGAAGCACATCTCGGTGATCATGCTGACCGCGAAATCGCTGTCGGCAGACAAGGTCGTCGGGCTTACGGCAGGGGCCGACGACTACATGATCAAGCCCTTCGACCCGATCGAGCTCATTGCGCGCGTCAAGTCCGCCCTGCGGCGATCGAAGGAGATGCGGGACCTCAATCCACTTACCCAGCTCCCGGGCAACGTGCAGGTCCAGGAAGAGGTCTCGAACCGAGTGGCGAGCGGGGCTCCGTTCGCCCTCATGTACATCGATCTCGATAACTTCAAGGCCTTCAACGACTTCTATGGATTCCTCAGAGGTGACGAGGCCATCAAGCTGCTGGCCAAGTGCGCGATTGCGGCCGTCGGGTCGCACGGGGGAGCGGAAGCGTTCGTCGGACATATCGGAGGCGACGACTTCGTGGCCATCGTGGATCCGAGCTGCTCCGAAGAGACCGCCGTGGAGATCATCAATATCTGGGATCGTCAGGTGAAGGATCTCTACGAGCCGGAGGATGCAGAGCGGGGCTACATCGAGATAACCGACCGGCGCAACCAGATGTCCCAGGTTCCCCTGCAGACGGTTTCCGTAGGCATCGCATCGAACTCGATGCGCCCGATCTACAGCCACTTCGAAGCAGCAGAGATCGCAGCAGAGATGAAGAACTTCGCCAAGCGGGAGTCACGCTCCTCGTACGCGATCGACCGTCGCCGGAGCATCGAGAGCCTCGCGGAGTCCACGCCGCAGATCGGCCCGAACCTCTAACGAGGGATCAGAGAGCCTGCGGGCGGAGTGATGCAGCATGGGCCTTGCTTGCCGCGGAATCAGCCAGGGTTGCAGAGAGGGCCTTGCGGCTCGATCGGGGGACCCTCTCCCCGCTCCGGCCCCTGGATCGGTCGGCCCACGTCCACGTAAACGCCGTCGCCTTCCATGCGAACCGGGTAACGATCCAGTCCGCGCATCGCGGGACCCCCGTAGTAATAGCCGTGGATATCGAACATCTCGGCATGAGCGGGCGATTCGAACATCTGCGACGACGGACAGAACTCGACATCGTCTCCTATGTGCTGGGCATCAGCCGACAGAGCTAAAGGATCACCGTCGTTGTAGACGAGATAGATCTTGTGCTCGTCGAGGAACAGCACCTCTTGCTCTTGCAACTCCTCGAGCGATGCCACCTCAGGCGGGCCTCCGCTCGTTACGACGCCAATCACAACGGCGCCTGCAAGGACGACGCCGAGCGCGATGAGAGCGACAATGAGAGCGCGTCCACCCATATGAGGATGATAGCCCTGTGCGATTGATCCACCCTGTCCCCGCCGCCGCCTTCGGTTAAGACTTATACTGAGAAGGACAACCGAACCTCTTCGGGGCAGGGTGAGAATCCCGACCGGCGGTGACAGTCCGCGACCCCTCCGTTCTTAGGACGGAAGGGTGGACCCGGTGGAATCCCGGGACCGACGGTATGTCTGGCCGAGGAATCTTGGCCGGATGAGTCCGGATGGGAGAAGAGGCGACCGGGAGCCTCCGCGCTCCCGAATGTTCGCGGCGC
>JAENWQ010000004.1 GCA_016649855.1 Actinomycetota bacterium
AAGAGCACTCGGTTCGCCCTCGCGCCGGACCTTGCCGCCCTCCATGATTACACCGTGCGACGCGACCTTGAAGCCGAGCCGCACGTTCTGCTCCACGAGGAGGATCGTCCGCTGCTGCTCCGCGAACAGCCGGATCAGGTCCCACACCTGCGTCACCGCCTTCGGGTCCAGACCGAGGGAGGGCTCGTCCATCCCTCCTGGTGGGACCTCCATCCTAACTGCAATCGATTGCATGTTAGGTTGCCAACGCGGTCACGTCAATGCCAAGTGCTCGACAAGCTTGGGACCATTTGATTGGTACCAGCCTGAAGGAAATCCAGCGGCGGGCTCAAACCGACGGATTTCCGCGCAGGTCTACTGGCTACGACGCGACCTCCAGCGCGTGGGTGAACACCGCGTCCAGCATGTCGGGGGTCAGTTTTCCCGTGAAGGTGTTCTGCTGGCTGACGTGGTAGCTGCCGATCAGCGTGAAGCTCTCGAGCTTCGCCTCGGCACCGTGTCCGAAGCGCGGCTTGGGACGTGGACGGCTTCTTCCGTGGAGCGGGAGCGACCGGGAGCAGAGGTCGAGGTCCGCGCGCAGCGCCTCGTCCCACGCGAACGAACCAAGAGCGACGACGACCCGGAGACTTTCGAGCAGCGCGAGGTCGGTGACCATGTAGGGATGGCAGCGGTCCCTCTCCTCCGGGGTCGGCTTGTTGGCCGGCGGGGCGCAGCGCACCGGAGCGGTGATGTAAACGCCGTCAAGGGCGAGGCCGTCGCCCCGGTGCTCCGAGGTCGGCTGGTTGGCGAGGCCCAGGCGGTGGAGCGATGCGTAGAGGAAGTCGCCGGACCGGTCCCCCGTGAACATCCTGCCAGTGCGATTCGCACCGTGCGCGGCCGGAGCCAGCCCCACGATCGCGATCGTCGCGGCGGGGTCCCCGAAACCCGGTACCGGCCGCCCCCAGTACTCCTGGTCGGCGAACGATGCCCGTTTCTCTCTCGCGACCAACTCGCGCCACGCCACCAACCGGGGACATGCGCGGCACTCGATCACGATCTCGGCCAGCTCCTCGAGTGAGGACGCGACCAGGGGTGCCTGTGCGCGCGCATCTATGTCATCGTTGCGGGCCATGACTGAGACACTAACGACCGCCGCGGGCCAATGAGGGGCCTGGGAACACTGATCAACCTCGCCACGGTCGCCTTTGGCGGCAGCTTGGGTCTCTTCGTAGGTGACCGCCTCCCCGAGAGGATGCGAGTCACGATCATGCAGGGGCTCGGCCTCGTGACGCTCGCGGTCGGCATCACCGGATTGGAACCGCTCTACGACGCCGACCTCGGACTACGGCGCTTCATCATCCTGATCGGAGCGATCATCGCCGGGGGCTTGCTCGGAGAAGCCCTCCGGCTCGAGGATCGTCTCGAGAGATTCGGGAACCGCATCCGCAAACGCTTCGGGGTAGTGGAGCGGGAGCGACCGGGAGCAAAGGTGGATCCTCACGCCCATCACCTCCCCGACCATTCGAGCTTCGTCGAGGGCTTCGTGGTCGCCTCGACCGTCTTCTGCGTCGGGCCCTTGACGATCCTGGGTGGGATCGAAGACGGCCTCGGTGACAGCATCCGGTTGTTGGCGATCAAGAGCTCGCTCGACGGCTTCGCCGCGCTCGGCTTCGCGTCGGTCTATGGGATCGGAGTGCTGGCCTCGCTCGCGGTCATCCTCGTCTACCAGGGCGGCATCACGCTCGCGGCGACGCTCGTCGAGCCGCTCATGACCACCGAGGTCATCGCGCAACTCGGGGCGGTCGGGAGCTTGTTGGTGCTGGGGATCGCCCTCCGGCTGCTCGAGATCAAGCAGATCCGGGTGGTCAACCTGCTCCCGGCCCTCGTCCTCGGCCCCCTGGCCGCAGGAATCGTGGAGGCGATCTTCTGAACGCTCAGGGCGCAGTGACGGTGAACTGCCCGAGCATCTGGGCCTCAGGGTGGTACTTGCAGAAGAAGATGTAGGTCTTGCCGACCTCGAGCAGGTCGGTAAGCGGCGGCCCGATCGAGTACTCCTCCCCCGTCTTGAGGTCGACGTCGATATGCGCCTCGACGAGCGTCACGTTGTGGAGGTTAGAGCCTTGGTTCTTGATCACCAGGGACCGGTCGCCCGCCAATTGGACGTCGTCCTCAGGGTGGACGTCGTGGAAGTGATCGTTGACCGCAACCGAGACGTAGGGACCCGTGGTCGGCTGAAGGATCGTCCTGCTGCCGCCGGGCTCCTCCTCGGATGAGCCACAGGCGCCCACCGTGCCCAGGAGGAACGTCGCGGCGATGGCCGCCATGGGCTTCCAGGGACGACTACAGAACATGCGACAGGAACGACTTCGTCCGCTCGTCCTGGGGGGCGTCGAAGATCTCACGCGGCTTGCCGTCCTCCACGATCCTTCCTCCGTCGGTGAAGATCAGGCGCGTCCCCACCTCGCGAGCAAAACCCATCTCGTGCGTCACCACCACCATCGTCATACCTTCTTCGGCAAGGCGGATCATCGCGTCGAGGACCTCCTTGACCAACTCGGGATCGAGGGCCGAGGTCACCTCGTCGAACAGCATCAGCTTCGGCCGCATGGCAAGAGCCCGGGCGATGGCGATCCGCTGCTGTTGTCCGCCGGATAGTTGTGACGGATAGGCATCCGCCTTCTCCGGCAGTCCCATGTGCTCGAGTTCCTCCATCGCGATCTCGTCCGCTTCCTCCTCACTCTTCCCCAGCACCTTGCGGAGCGAGATCGTGATGTTCCTCCTGGCAGTCATGTGCGGGAACAGATTGAAGGACTGGAACACGATCCCGATGTGGGTACGGACCTCGTTCACATCGGTTCGGATGTCGGTGATGTCCTTGCCGTCGAACAGCACCCGCCCCTCCGTCGGCTCCTCGAGGAGGTTGATGGTGCGAAGCAACGTCGATTTGCCCGAGCCCGAAGGACCGATGATCACAACAACGTTCTTGGGTTGGACCGTCAGATCGATCCCGTTGAGCACATGGTTCTGTCCGAACCACTTGTGGATCTTCTCGAGTTTCACCAGTGAACCATCAGGATTGGGCATCAGACCCTCCCCGCCATACCAGAGCGTAGCCGCTCCTCCACGTAGTTAACGAGTCGGATGAGAGGCAGCGTTACTACCAGATATGCCACTGCCGTCGCTGTGAAGAACGTCGCGTTGAAGCTGGAGGCGTACCCCTGGCGGGCATAGCCGAAGATATCCAGCTGCTCCGCAGTGAGTCCAAGCACCACGATCAAAGCCGTGTCCTTGATAAGGATCACGAATTCGTTCATCAAGGGGGGGATGACGCGCCGAACGGCCTGGGGGACGATCGCGTACCGCATAGCCTGCAGGTAGGACATACCAAGACTCCGTGCTGCCTCCATCTGGCCCTTGTCGATGGACTCGATGCCGGCCCGAAAGACCTCGGCGGCGTACGCGCCGGTATTCAAGACGAAAACGATCGTCGCGACCGTGAAAGTTTCAAGTCGGATGCCGAACCCGAAAGACAAGAGGTAGAAGAAAAACGGCAACTGCCAGATCAGGGGGGTTCCCCGAAAGAAATTGATGTAGATGCGGGCCGGAGCCCGAACGACACGATGTTGGGAGATGACCAGCACGGCCAGGACGAGTCCTACTCCGATCCCGCCCAGTTCTCCGACGAACGCTAGTTGCAGGGTGTTCTTGGCTCCACGGACGAACCCGTCGAAGGAATCCTGGAGAAGAGCGAAGTTGAGGAAGTTCCTCGCGAAGTCGAACACATTGCCCGACCTGAACCACATGAGGAAGATCACCAGTAGGGCACTTTGAATGCCGAGGACGGCTCCCGAGATGCACTGATCCCGCATGCGCCGTGTGGGCATGCTTCGGTAGAAGATCAGGCCCGCGACCGCAGCCCCCAGGCCCACGACCAGCGCTACCCAGAAGAGGAAACTCTGCGTGGGCGAGATGACCGCTCGCACAACATTGCATACCCCCAGAGCTCCGTTAACGAGTTCCTCTCCACCGGCCAGCTTGATGGTCAGCTCCTGAACGCATCCCGGGGTCATCCCACCGGCGCCGCCCCATGCGTACACGAGCTGGACGATCAGGGTGCCCACGGTGGCGATCAGTGTTGCCGCGATGCCGGCGATCAGGATCCCCGCCGGAAGAGGCGCTGTGCCTCCCCTCGTGTCGGGTCGGCCATCGCTGCGCTTAAGGGTGTCTGTTACGGATGCTCTAGACAAGCTCGTCTTCTTGCTGGTGAGAAGGAAAGGGGCGCCGGCTCGTTGCCGGCGCCCCTACTTTTAGGCTTAAGAAGCCGCGTACTCCTCGGGGACCGGAAGGTCCGGGAACCATTTGCTGAAGATCGCTGCGTAGGTACCGTCCGCGATGACCTCGGCCAGCGCCCCGTTGACTGCAGCAGTGAGTTCGGGGTTGTCCTTCGAGAAGGCCAGACCGTAGAGCTCGTCGGTGTCGATCGCCTGGACGACTTGAAGTCCAGGTCGCTCAGAGGCCTCCGCTATCGACGATCCCTCGTCGTTGATAACTCCGACGACGTTGCCGGCCTCAAGGTCGGTGAACGCGGCGGGAACTGCGTCGAATGACTTGATCTCGACCCCGTTGGGGGCGAGGTTCTCCTCGGCCCACGACTTGCCGGTCGTGCCCTTCTGCACCGCAACGACATCGCCCTCGCCGAGCTGATCGGTGGAAGTGATGTCCGGGGTCGCGTCGACGTTGACCGTGAATCCTTGTCGGGCGTTGAAGTAACCGTCCGAGAAATCGACGGCCTGGAGGCGCTCGTCCGTGATCGTCGAAGCCGCGGCCACCATGTCGAACTGCCCGGCCGCCACCGAAGTGAAGATGGTGTCGAAGTTCGCCGTGACCCACTCGACCTCGAGGCCGAGACGGCTGGCGATCTCTTCGGTCAGCTCAACATCGAAGCCCTGCTCGTCGCCGTCCTTTACGAACTCGAACGGTCGGTAGTCGAGGCACGAACCGACCTGGAGGATGCCCTCCTCGAGGGTGGAGAATTCGGGCGCCTCCGTCTCAGAGGGACTGCTTCCCGTGTCATCCGTCGGTTCGGTCTCGGTGGCGTCCTCGCCGCATGCGGCCGCCAGGATCATCATCACCGCCAATAGCGTGAACAGCTTCAACCACCGGCTTCTCTTGGAACCCGTCATGCGTTCTCCCCCTGATGCGATAGCTCGGACTGCTGGACCATAGCCGGAGAGAGGCCCCCCCGCCGACCTTCTCCGGCCATGCTACCTGCACCGCTTCGGATTCCCAAGGTAGTTGCTCCCTTTGTCGGATTCGCGACCCGGGCTTGGCCTCCGCTCCTGCGGGCACTCGACCGTAGACTCCCGCCGTGGCCGACCTACTTCTCACCAGCGATGACCGGGAGATGCTCGAAGGAGCGCGTGGTGAGGCAACGGCCCTCGCCATGCGCATCATCACCGAGATGGCGTCCCTGACGGGAGCGGCCCGGTTGATCGATATCACCTGCGCCCACATCGATTCGTGCCTCTTCCATGGGATCGCGGGACTCGATTTCGCCGAGAAGCTCGTCGCCGCCGGAGGGCAGGTGGCGGTGCCGACCACGCTCAACGTGACTTCTCTCGACCTCCTCCACCCCAACCTCTACCGGGGAGACGAGGACACGCGCCTCCACGCCCGGCGCTTGATGGATGCCTACGTGGCCATGGGGTGCAAGGCGACCTGGACCTGCGCGCCCTATCAGCTGGCGGAGCGACCCTCGTTCGGCGAGCACATCGCATGGGCGGAATCGAATGCGATCGTCTTCGCCAACTCGGTCCTCGGGGCGAGGACCGATCGCTACGGCGACTTCATCGACATCTGTGCGGCGATCACGGGCCGAGCGCCCGAGGCCGGTCTCCATCTCGACGACAACCGGCGCGGGACCGTCCTGTTCACGCTCTCCGGTGTGTCCGAGGCCCTCCTTCACGAGGACGTCCTCTACCCCGTGCTCGGCCACCTGATCGGGGCGGCGACGACCGGGGCCGAGGTTCCGGTGATCGACGGTCTGCCTTCGGGGGTCTCGGAGGACCGCCTCAAAGCGCTGGGCGCAGGGGCGGCCTCGTCGGGAGCGGTGGCTCTGTTCCACGCGGTCGGTTCGACGCCCGAGGCGCCGGATCTCGAGACCTCCCTCGGGGGCGGCGAACCCGAGCGAATGATCGAGGTCACTACGAACATGCTTAAGGGAGCGCGGGACGAGCTCAGCTCGACCGAGGACGGGCGCCTCGCCGCGGTGAGCCTTGGGACCCCGCACTTCTCGGTGGCCGAGTTCGAGGAGTTCCTCGCCCTCCTTCACGGCCGCGTCGCAGAGGGCGTGGATCTCTGGGTGTCCACCGGACGGGACGTGCTCGCCGAGATCGAGCGGCGGGGATGGCTCGCGCAGATCGAGGAGGCCGGGGTTCGGCTCGTCGTCGACACGTGCACCTACATCACCCCGATCCTGGAACCCAAAGAGGGAGTCGTGATGACGAACTCAGCCAAGTGGGCGTGGTACGCCCCCGGCAACATCGGGGTCGAGGTCGTCTTCGGGAGCCTGCGGGAGTGTGTCAGGTCGGCGACCCTGGGACGGGTGTGGCGTGACGGCGCGCTCTGGAGGTGACCGGGGACTTCTCTCGGGGGACGCGAGAGGCGAGGTGGTGGTGCTCGATGCGCCGCTGTCGTTCTGGGGCGGCTTCAACGTCCACACCGGAGAATTGAGCGACCCGCACCACCCTCAGGCGGGCGAGAGCCTCGCCGGGAAGATCCTCGTGATGCCCTCGGGCCGAGGGTCCAGCTCCAGCTCGAGCGTCCTGGCCGAGGCGATCAGGTTGGGCACGGCACCGATCGCGATCCTCCTGCTGGAGACCGATCCGATCGTGGTCCTGGGCGCGCTCGTGGCGCGCGAACTCTATGGGGCAAGTGTTCCCGTCGCGAGGCTCTCGGCCGAGTCGTACGGGAAGTTGTCGAGTGGGGCCCGAGTCTCGGTCTCGGTATCCGGAGAAAGTGTTGCGATCAGTTGAGCGACGGCGGGTCGGAGCCGGGAGATCGGCCCAACAGCCGCAGGGCTTCGAAGATACGTGAGTAACCGGCGACCTCCGCCATGCTCGGTGGCTCCGGCGTTGCCGGGGCGGTAGTGGGATCGGGAAGCGGAGCCCGGCTTCGTAGCGCATGCCGCCCGGTTTGAACCACACCGGACGGTCGTGCTCGTCGAGCATCACGTTCCACCCGTACTCGTGCACGAGGTCGTGGTGGAAGCCGCACACCGCGATCAGGTTGTAGAGGTCGGTCGGGCCTTTGCGGGCGACCCACCTGATGTGGTGGGGGACGAGGTAAGCCTTCATCTCGCATCCCGGGAAGGTGCAGCACCCTCCGTCGCGGTAGAGCACCTGGCGCCTCAACCAATGGGGGACGAGGCGGGAGGTATCCCCGATGCCCAGCGCGTTGCCCTCCTTGCTCTCCAGGACAACGCTCAAACGAGCATCACAGGAGAGGCGGTGGACGGTGGCGGGATCGAGCAGTGCGCTCCCGAAGGTGAAGCGCCGGTCATCACCTTCGAGCGCCTCGAGCGGGGCGTGGAGGACCATCGTGTGTGGGGCCTCACCGTTCGCCGTTCCGGTCACGAGCGTCACGAACGCATCGGCCCGGCGCTGGTCCATCTGCACCGACCCATCTAAAGAGTGCTCGGGGTGGTCCGGGAGCTCTTTGGCCAGCGCGTTGATCGCCTTCTCGACCAGTGCGCCGTGCTCGGGAGGGACCACCGCCTCGAAGTGGTAGCTGTCCTTGTCAAACGACAGCCAGCCCTTGAAATAGCGGTCCCGGCGCAGCTGGGTCGCGTCCTCAATCTCTTTGTCGCGTTCCGCGGCCCGGTTCCTGATCCCTCCGACGGTCGTCTTCTTAGCCCACCTGATGAGCCTCTCCTCGGTCTCGGGTGTGGCGAAGCGGGTCAGCTCGACGACCTTGTCGAGATGAAGCGAACCGTTGGCGAGCGCCGCGGCGATCCGAGGCAGGTTCTCGAGCGCCCGGGCGGAGGCAACCATCTTGTTGGTTCGGTAGCAGGACGTCCCGAGCACTGCGGCGAGATACTCGGTGGTGGTGCGACAGCCCTCGAGGCGGTGGAGCTCGGCCTTGTCGACCGAGCGGACCGTGGCCAGCAGCACCGAGTGCTCCCTGCCGATGCGCTCGACCGATCCTCGGAGGGCCGCCCGGAGATCCATGCGGTCGGCCACGATGGCCTCGCCGAGGACCGAGGGGTCGGTGGTTCTCACGAGCAATTCTGCTGCGATGACCATCCTGCCATACTATCGAACATATGTTCGCTATGTCAAGTATTTCGAGCCAAGAAACCCCCTGTACCCGGGGGCAGGGGCATATCAACTGAGCACCTCGAGAGCCCGGGCGGCGATACGCCGACCGGACACGGGGCCGAACTTGAAGCCGTGGCCGCTGCATGCGGAGCCGACGACCACCCGCCCGTGACGTTCGATGATGAACCTCTCGTCGGACGTCGCCGTGAAGATGCACGTCTCCGCACCGATCGGATGAGCGTCGGCACCCGGGAAGCGGTCCGCTACCCAGCCGGACAAGCCTTCGATGATGTGCGGCTCGGGCGCGGCGGGCACGTCGGGGTCGTCGACCTGCACGCCGGCGTGGAACCAGCCGGCCTTGAGCCCATCGTTCGCGGGATCCCATAGCGAGAAGAACGGCAGCTCCCTGGTCCAGTCGACCACCGACGGGACCAGGACTCCCCCGCCGGTTGAGAAATAGGCAACGGTTTCGCGCGTCACGGTTACGGGGAGCTCGATACCGACGGTGGCCAGCAGGTCGCGGCCCCAGGAACCGGCGGCGACCACGACGCACGCTGCCTGATGATCTTCTCCGGCTGCTCGAACGGTCACGTGGTCGCCCATGACCTCGATCCCCTCGACCGGGGTGTGCGGCCGGAAGGACGCGCCGCGAGCTACGGCCGCCTCGACGTACGCCTTCACCGAGACATCCGCATGGGCTATGCCAGCATCCGGCTGGAAGAGGATCGGTTCGTCGCTTGGGAAGCGGATCAACGGCCAGCGTTCCCCGGCCACCGGGGCCTCGATCAGCTCGCTCACGGCACCGCACTCGTCGAGCGCGGCCTTGTGCTTGTGGACGTGATCGCCGATATCGAAACCGCCCGTCGTCGTGATCAGGGTCGCGCCGGTCTCCTCTTCGAGCGCACGCCATAGCACCAACGACTCCATCGCGTCGGCCACCCAATGCGGTTCGGCGTACGAGAACCGGAAGATACGAGAGGCTCCGTGGCTGGAGCCCTTCTCGTGTCCGAGATCGAAACGCTCGAGCAGGAGTACGCGGTGTCCCTCGCGTGCGAGCCAGTAGGCCGTCGCGGCTCCGCCGATCCCGGAGCCCACCACGATGACTTCCCAGCTATCCCGGTCGCTTACCGCTCCGTTGTCCCGGTCGCTTAGCGCTCCGTTGCTCACCTCTCCAGGCTACCGCTCCGTCGTTTAACGCTCCGTCGCTACCGCTCCAGCCTATCGACGAGGGCCCGGGCGACCGCGAGATCCTCGAACGCCACCCCTACCGACTTGAAGACCGTGATGTCGTCGTCCGAGGTTCGGACGGCCGCGCCCGTCACGACCTCGGAGAGATCGGCCACGATGCGATCCGCGTCGATGGCTCCCGACTCGAGTGGGATAACGACGTCGCCCGCTTCGGCGAGAGCAGCGTCGCGATCTTCCACGACGATCTTCGCGCGCTGCATGGTCGCGTCGTCGAGCTCACGGGTGTCGGTGGTGTACGCGCCGACCGCGTTCACGTGACACCCATCGGGAAGCAGCGATCCATCGAACACGGGCACCGGACTCGTCGTGCACGTACAGACGATGTCCGCGTCGCTCACCGAGGACGGGGCCCCGACCTCGGCCTCGAGGCCGAGGTCCCTGGCCCTCGACGCGAGCTCCTCTGCCGGTCCGGCAGAGCGTGAGACGACCGTGACGTGGGTGACCGATCTGACGGCGAGCATCGCGTCGAGGTGGGCGTGGCCCTGGGTCCCGGCACCAAAGAGCACCAGCCTTGTTGCATCCGCGCGCGCGAGGTGTCGTGTCGCGAGCCCGGAGACCGCTGCGGTCCTGAGCCCGGTCATCGCTCCGCCATCGACGATGACCTCAGGCTCGAGTGACCCGGCCGAGAACAGAACGTAGACGCCGTGGATGAACGGCAGGCCCTTGTCCGGGTTGGAGGGGTTGAGCGTGACCAGCTTGACCCCGACCCCTCCGTCGCCCGACGCCGGCATGAGCAGGAGAGTGCCGTCCGGAACGTCGACGTGAGTGCGCTGCGGAGCATCGCCCAGGTGTCCGGATGCGAACGCATCCTGAAGCGCGTCGATGGCGTCACCCATCGGGAGAAGCTCGGCAATGTCGCTGGAGGAGACGAACCTCACGTCACTTCGCCGAGGTACGCCTCCTGCATCTTCGGGTCGTTCAGCAGTTTCTCGGCGCTGTCCGAAAGAACGATGTTCCCGGTCTGCAGCACGTAGGCGCGATCGGCGATCTCGAGGGCCATATGGGCGTTCTGCTCGACGAGGAAGACCGTGGTCCCCTGATCGTTGATCTCCTTGATCGTCTTGAACACCTGCTCCACGAGGATCGGGGCGAGGCCCATCGATGGCTCGTCCATCAAGAGCACCTCGGGCCGGGCCATAAGAGCACGGCCCATCGCCAGCATCTGCTGCTCGCCGCCGGACAGCGTTCCGGCCCGCTGGTTGATGCGCTCCTCGAGCCTCGGGAAGATCTCGAGGACCTTCTGCAGGTCCTTCTCGATCCCGTCCTTGTCGTCGCGGAGCTCGGCGCCGATCTCGAGGTTCTCGCGTGTTGTCATCCTGGTGAAGAGGCGGCGGTTCTCGGGGACCATCGTGACCTTCTGGGCGACGATCTCGGTCGTTTTCTTGCCGTCGATCCTGTTCCCCCTGAGGTAGATCTCGCCGGAGCGCGGCTTGACCATGCCCAGGATCGTCTTCAGCGTGGTCGTCTTACCGGCGGCGTTGGAACCGAGCAGGCAGACGATCTCGCCCTGATAGACCTCGATGTTGACGTCCTCGAGAGCACGGATCGGACCGTAATAACTATCGACACCGACCAGCTTGAGAATCGGCTCGCCGGTTTGCTTGGGGGTTTGCTCTGAACCGCTCATGCGGTCTCCTCGTGCCGGGCGCCGAGGTAAGCCTCGATCACGCGAGGGTTCCTGGCCACCTCTTGATACGTGCCGTCGGCGATCTTCTTGCCGTAGTCGAGCGCTGCAACCCGGTCGGACACACCTTTGACGACGGGCATATTGTGCTCGATCAGCACAACCGCGTAACCCTTCTCGTCGCGCAACCTTCCGATGAGAGTGATCAACCCGTCCTTCTCACCGGGGTTCATCCCGGCGGCAGGCTCGTCGAGAAGCAGCAACTTGGCCTCGGTCGCCATCGCCCGAGCGATCTCGAGCCGGCGGCGGTCGGCATAGCTGAGCGAACCGGCAAGCTCGTTCTCGAGAGGGGACAGCCTCTTCCCGAAGAAGGCCAGCGCGTCGCGGGCGCTCTCCCTGATCTTCTTCTCCTCGGCACGCGTTCGGGGGCCCATGAAGATGGCGCCGCCGAGCCCGGCCTTCGTGCGACAGTGCTGTCCGACCATAGCGTTCTCGAGGACCGTCATGGCAGGGAAAAGCCGGATCGCCTGGAACGTGCGTGCGATACCTCTCTTGGCGACCTGGTTCGGCTTGAGGCCGATCAGGCTGCCACCGTCGAAGTTCATCTCGCCCTCGTCCGGCTGGTAGAAGCCGGTCACGATGTTGAACACGGTCGTCTTGCCGGCGCCGTTGGGACCGATGACTCCGACGATCTCACCCTCGTTAACGTGGAAGTCGACCTCGTCGACCGCGGTGAGACCGCCGAAGCGCTTGGTCAGCCCCTTCACCTCAAGTAGTGCCATCGTTCAGCTCCCTCATGTCACCACCGGCTCCGCTCCGCCCTGCCCTGCACTGTCGTCGTACTGCTCCTCTTCCAGCTCGTCGGCGTGCAGCTCCATCTTCCGCCGCCTGCTCGGGATAAGACCCTCAGGCTTGAGAAGCATCAGCGAGACGAGAACGATCCCGAAGATGAGGAGCCGGAACTCCCCGAACTCTCGCAGGAGCTCCGGTAACCCGACCAGCACGAAGGCTCCGACGATCACCCCCGGGATACTTCCCATCCCGCCCAGGATGATGAGCGCGAGCACGTTGATCGACACCAGGAGATTGAAGCTCGAAGGGAAGACCGAGCCCAGCTTGATGGCGAAGAACATGCCGGAGAGAGATCCAAGAGCGGCACCGGTCCCGAACGCGAGCAGCTTGTACCCGATGATGCTCACGCCCATCGCCTCGGCGACCTGTTCGTCCTCGCGCATCGCATTCCAGGCGCGACCGACTCGAGATCTCGACAATCGCCACGAGATGAACGCGACGAGGATCACGCTGATCAAGATCACGTAATAGAGGTTGCGGGGCTCGCGGAGGTCGACCCCGAAGACCTCCGGAGCCGTCACACCGAGGATGCCCTGCGCGCCGCCGAGCGTCGGCGACGCCCAGTCGGACTGGACGATGACGCGAGCGATCTCTCCGAAACCAAGCGTCACGATCGCGAGGTAGTCACCCCTCAAACGGAGGACCGGCCCGCCGATCATGATGCCGATCACCGTTGCGATCACGATCGTCAGCGGAACCACCTGCCAGTACGGCAGCGTCCACCCAAGTGACGACCTCTCCGACACGAACAGGGCGGTCGAGTACGAACCGACCGCCAGGAATGCCACGTAACCAAGGTCGAGAAGCCCCGCATAGCCGACCACGATGTTCAGGCCGAGGCCGAGAAGGATGTACAGACCCACGGTCCCGAGGATCTCGGAAAGGAAGGAGGTCAGGATCTGGGGGAGGTAAGCCATGAACAGGGCCAGGAGGAGAAGCGCGCCGCCCTTGATCAACCTGCGGTCCCTATTGGACCGACCCGCATACGCCTGCCTCACGCGCTCGCCACGACTGGTCCACGCGAACACCCCGACGAACGTGAGCACCAAGACCAGGATCGCCCCGGTCACCGAGAGGCCGCCGCCCGTGTAGAGCCACGACGTATCGTCCTTGAGGCCGAGCTTGGACAGAACTTCCGGGATAACCGCATTGAGCAACGGCTCAGTCAGGCTGATCAGCAGGGCGGCTCCGAGGGCGATGACCAGCGGCCGCCTGATGCTCTGAGATATCAGCTGCAGTCCCGCGCCGAGGGCTCCGAGAGCCGCTCCCCCAACCGCCATGATCACCACGGCCGAGCCGGCGCTTCCTCCGAACGACAACCGCTCGATGAGGGTCCCGGTCACGCTGATCAATACCGTACGCAGGTCGACACTGTCGGCGAGCAAGACGAAGAGTCCGGCCATCACGCCGGCGATCCCGGACGCGACGGCCCCGTAGAGGAGGGCGCTCGGCCCCGGCGGTTCGGGCTCCTCGCCCGGGAGGTGACGGGGTTTGGCCACGACGTATCCGGCGGCCAGGGCGATCACCAGGAAGATCGTGCTTCCGAGCGTGAGGACACCGTCGATGATGGTGCGGTCGTCGAAGCGTTCCGTGATCCCGACAACTGGGAAATAGATCGAGACGACCCCCGCGATCAAGCCGATCTTCGTAGCAAGCTTCATCAGCGAGCGTCCCGTCACATCTGTAGTGGCCATGTCAGACCTTATCCGGCTCGTCGGAGCCCAGGATGCCGCCGGGCTTGAAGATCAGTACGAACACCAGAACCGAGAAGGAGATGACGTCCTTCAACTGGTTCGGCGACGGTACGTCGTAACCGGTCAGAAGGAGCGCTGGAGCGACCCCTTCGAGCAGGCCCAAGATCAATCCCCCGAGAGCGGCGCCCACGACGTTGCCGATCCCGCCCAGCACGGCCGCGGTGAACGCCTTGATGCCCGGAAGGAATCCCATGTAGAAGTCGACCTGTTTGAAATTGATCGCCCACAGGACACCGGCCGCTCCGGCCAGCATCCCTCCGATCGCGAACGTGGTCACGATGACCTTGTCGACGTCGATACCCATCAGGGCGGAGATCTCTTTGTCCTCACCGACCGCGCGCATCGCGCGTCCGGTCTTGGTCCGTTCGATGAAGAGGTAGAGGGCAACCACCAGGAGCGCGGCGCCGGCGATCACGAGCAGCTGGTCCTTGCCCACCACGAAGCTGAAGATGTTCACGGTTCCGCTGAGGATGTCGATCTCTGGGTAGGCACGAACCTTGGCGCCGTAGAGACCTCTGAAGGTGTTCTGCAAGAAGAGCGACGCGCCGATCGCGGTGATCAGTGGGACGAGGCGCGGCGCTCCCCGTAGAGGACGGTACGCGATGCGCTCGAGCAGGATCGCGATGGTCGTCGAGACCAGCATCGAGACCAGCAGGAGGATCGCGATCGAGATGATCGGTTGATCGTTCAGGAAACCCGAGTTGTTGAGGGTTCGTGCGACGAAGAAGGCCGTGAAGGCTCCCGACATGAAGACCTCGCCGTGGGCGAAGTTGATGATGAAGAGGATGCCGTAAACGAGCGTGTAGCCCATCGCGATCAGCGCGTACAGGCTCCCGAGCGCCAGACCGGTCGTGATCAGGGACTTCCATGCAGCAGCGGTGAACTTCCCGTCCGCGATGGTCGCCGAGACCCCCTTGAAGACGACGAACAGCAGAAGAGCGCCCAAGAGGATCTTCACGATCCTCTGAACGGACCACCTTTCAGGTAAGGCGAACCGCATGCATCATCCTCTCCCCCAAGACGGTGCTCTATCGCCCCCCACGGACCACGCGGGGTTCGCCGGCAGGCCCGGTCGAGCCGGGCCGCAGGCGGGAGTCCCCAGTGGGACTCCCGCCGGTGCAGCTCAGTGCATCAGTGGGTCAGGCCCTTTACGGCCAGATGCGCTCGAAGGCGCCGTCCACGACCTGGCTGACGGAGATAGTGGCGCCCGGGTTGCAGTCGCCGTTCTCGTCGCAGGTCAGTGTGCCGGTGATGCCCGCGTAGTCCGAGGTCGCGAACATGGCGTCCCTGAGCGCGGTCCTCGGGATGAACAGCGAATCGCCGTCGACGATCGCCGCTTCCTTGATCGCGTTGAGCACCATGGTGGTGGCGTCGAAGGCGTGAGCGTGGAAGACCGCCGTCGGGTCGCCGTACGCCTCCTCGTATGCGGGAAGGAACTCATCCTCGTAGAAGCCACCGCCGAACGCGAGGTCCGGTCCGGACAGGTATGTACCCTCGGCGTTGTCCGCGCCTGCGGCCTCAACCCAGTCCGGGGTCAGCATGCCGTCGGCACCACCGAACTTCGTGTCCTCGAGACCGGCAGTCTCACGTCCCTGAGCAGCGAGCGCGCCACCCTCGGCGACGAAGACCGGGAAGTACAGGAACTCGGGCTTCGCGGCCGCAACGCTCGTCAGGGCCGGTTTCATGTCCGTGTCACCGACCAAGATGGCCTCCTGACCCGTGATCTCACCGCCCTCACTCGTGAAGGTGTCGGCGAAGACCTGCTGGAGCTGCTCCGCGTACGGCGAACCGTCGTGGATGGTCGCCGCGGTCTTGAGACCGAGATCCTCGCCCACGAACTGGGCCATCGCAGCGCCCTGGATCTTGTCGTTGTGCGCGGTACGCAGGTAGAACGGCTGGTGGGTCGCCGGGTCGGTCAGCGACGGAGCCGTGTTCGAGGGCGAGATCAGCACAACGCCGGCGTCCGAGGTGATCTGCGCGGCAGGCTCGCCGGCGCTCGAGCAGCTCGTGCCGATAACGGCAGCGATGCTCTCGTTCGACACCAGGCTACGAGCACCGGTGGTGCCGCCCTCAGGGGTGCAACCCTCGTCCTCGTTGACCAGCTCGACGCTGTGGCCCTCGATGTCGCCGTACATGTCGACCGCGATCTGGACGCCGTACTGGCTGTCCAGACCGAGGGCTGAGTTCTCACCGACGATGACGAGCAGCGTGCCGAGCTGGATCGCATCGCCTGCGGCGACTTCTACACAACCGAACTCATCCTCGTCGCACGCGGCCGTGGGGCTATCACCACCACTGTCAGTGCTACTTGGCTCGTCGTCGGCGCATGCTGCCGCGACCAGGCTCAGAACGAAAAGCAATGCTACGAAAGAAAACCATCTCGGCTTCCTCATTCACTCCCCCTTACTTCTGCCAAACTTCTGCCAACGGGCCCCATTCCACTGTGGCCACTGTGGCCCCCACCCTCGAACCGAGGAGGGACTAACCAAGCGGAAATCGGCGCTCAGTGTACCTACAGGCGCAGGGTTGTCCACCATCTAGGGAAAAATGAAAGGGGCGTTGTGCGTTCACGCCATGTAAGCAGAGGTACAGCCACCCGGACAGAACCCCGCGAACTTCCCCACTCGACAGGTTCCTAACCGGGGTTGGGCTCGCTCTCGAGGATGTCCGTCGCCACCTGCGCCATCGAGATCCGCTCGTCCATCGCCCGCTTCTGGATGTGCCGGAACGCCTCGGCCTCCGACATGCCCCCCGAGTCGATCAAGCGTCCTTTGGCCCTGTCGACCAATTTGCGGGTCTCCAGCTGCTTCTCTAGGGACTCGTTCTCCCCCTTCACCTGGGCCATCTCCTGGTAGCGGGCCAAGGCGATCTCGATCGCGGGCAGGAGATCCGACTTCTGGAACGGCTTGACCAGATAGCCCATCGCCCCCGCCTCCGCTGCCCGGTGGACCAGGTCCCTCTGCGAGAACGCGGTCAGGATCAACACCGCCGCGAGGTCGTCGTTCACGATGCTCTCAGCCGCCGTGAGCCCATCGGTCCCCGGCATCTTGATGTCCATGATTACGAGATCGGGCGAGCGCTCGGAGGCCAACCGCATCGCGGCGTCACCGTCGGCCGCCTCGCCGACGACCTCGAAACCCTCCTCCTCGAGCATCTCCTTCAGATCGAGGCGGATGATCGCCTCGTCCTCGGCGATGAGGACGCGTGCCGCGGGAGAAGGAGGAGAGGAGGGGGCCTGGTCCGTCATCAGGCGTTGAGCATCCGGTCGAGGAGACGGTCCTGCTCGCGCTGGAGATCGTCGATCTCCGAGTTGACCGACGACCGCTGGCCGACCAGACGCTCGTAATCGTCCCTCGCGATCCGGAACTCCCGGTCGGCGATGGGCGTCTCGGAGACCAGCATGCGCGTCTTGGCTTCCTCGAGGACGTCCATCTGGAACAGGATCTGCTCCTCGACGATGCGCAACTCGCCCCGGGCCCGGGCCAGTCGTTCTCGGAGTTGGGTCAAGCTCTTCTGGATGTGCATAGGACGAGAAAGTATAGTTGTCCCGCCGCGGATGCGCGGCTTTCGCGACTCGGTTCCGATCTGGGATCTGTCGCACCTTCTCAAGCGCAGCCATTAATGTCATGAGTCATCGAGCCCCGGTGACGGAACGGAAGACGTGATGGATTCAAAATCCATTGTCCGAAAGGGCGTGTGGGTTCAACTCCCACCCGGGGCACTCGGGGCTGGTCTCTTCTAGGTCTGCCCCGGCTTCCTGCTGCTGCTATTTGCCTCTGGAGCCTTTCTTGCGGATCTGGATCTGTCGCATGTCGATCCCTCCCGGTTTGGGAAATCTTCCATCCGTTAGGGATATCGGCCCGGATATCGAGGGCTATTAGGTCATTTAGATAGTCCGAAAGGGCTACATATGGGCCCGTATCAGGCGTCGAGGGCGGTGCGCACGGCGGTGAAGAACGACTCGACCGCGGCGTGACCCTCTTCCACCTGACGCTTGACCACGGCGCTGCCGATCACCACTCCGTCGGCGGTGGACGCGGCTTCGTGTGCCTGTTCGGGGGTCGAGACCCCGATGCCGACGAGGATCGGGAGATCCGTGACCGCGCGACAGGCCTCCACGACCCTCGAGGATCGCTCAGAAAGCGAATCCCTGACCCCGGTGACGCCCAGCGTGGAGACCGCGTAGACGAACCCGGTGGCGGTGGCTGCGATCGACATGACCCTTTGCGGCGACGACGTGGGGGCCACGAGGGGAACCCAGGCGAGACCGTGGGCGGCGGCAGCCGCTCTCAGCGAGCCGGACTCTTCGAGAGGCAAGTCGGGGACGATCAACCCGGCGATGCCCCCCGTCGCGACCCGCCGGCAGAACTCGTCCTCGCCGAGATGGTGGATCGGGTTGTAGTAGGTCATCACGGGTCTCGGCGGGCCGGCGGGAGCCTGGGCCACGAGGTCGATCGCGTCGAGCGGCCCGATGCCACCCGCGATCGCCCGCTCCCCCGCCTCCGCGATCACCGGGCCGTCCATGAGCGGATCGGAGAACGGCAGCCCGACCTCGATAGCGTCGGCTTGATCGGACGCGAGCAGGTCCGAGAACGTGACTCGGTCGGGGATGCCCGCCATCAGGTAGGGGACGAAGATCTTCCGGCCCGCCGAGCGGACCGCCTCCAAGTGGTGGAGAAGGGCGGTCACGAGGTGGCCGCCGCGCGAACCTTCGCGACGGTCTCGACGTCCTTGTCCCCACGACCGGAGAGTCCGAGGAGAACCGTGCCCTTCTGTTCTGCCGGTCGTCGAGACGACCGGCTTCTGATGCCCTCCCCGGATCTCAGCAGGTACGCGAGCGCGTGCGACGGTTCGAGCGCGGGGATGATCCCCTCGGTCTCGGCCAGCGCCGCGAACGCGGCGAGCGCCTCGGCATCGGTGGCGGATTCGTAGTGTGCTCTCCCGGAACGTGCGAGCCACGCGTGCTCGGGACCGACCCCCGGGTAGTCGAGTCCGGCCGAGATCGAGTGCGCGTGGGCGATGAGCCCCTCGTCGTCCTGAAGGAGCAGGCTGCGAGCACCGTGGAGGATGCCGGGCGTTCCGCGGGTGATCGACGCGCCGTGGGCGCCCTCACCGCCCTCCCCTCCGGCCTCGATCCCCACCAGCCGGACCTCGTCATCGTCGTAGAAACCCCGGAAGAGCCCGATCGCGTTGGAGCCGCCGCCGACACAGGCAACGACCTCGTCCGGTAGCTCGCCGGTCAGCTGGAGGCACTGCCTGCGAGCCTCTTCTCCGATGACCTGTTGCAGGCTCGCGACGATCTCCGGGTACGGATGCGGCCCGACGACCGAGCCGATCACATAGTAGGTGTCCTCGACGTTCGTGACCCAGTCGCGCAGAGCCTCGTTGACCGCGTCCTTGAGCGTCGCCGAGCCCGCGTCCACCGGCACCAGTTCGGCCCCCAGGAGCTCCATGCGCACGACGTTGAGGTGCTGGCGCTCGACATCGGTCGAACCCATAAACACGACACACGGAAGTCCGAAGTACGCGGCCGCGGTCGCGGTCGCTACCCCGTGCTGCCCGGCCCCCGTCTCGGCGATGATCCGCGTCTTGCCCATGCGTTTGGCGAGCAGGACCTGACCGATCGTGTTGTTGATCTTGTGCGCTCCCGTGTGCGCGAGGTCCTCACGCTTGAGGAGCACCCTGGCCCCGACCCTCTCGGACAGTCTCTTGGCCTCGTAGAGCGGGGTCGGACGACCCACGACCGCGGCGAGGAGGGCGTCCAGCTCGCGGCGGAAGCCGGGATCGGACCACGCCTCGGTCCACGCCTTCTCGAGCTCCAGGACCGCGCCCATCAACGCCTCGGGCACGTAGCGGCCACCGAACTCCCCGTAGCGTCCGTGCTCGTCGACCACCGGGCCGCTCACGTCTGTTTCGCGATTCGTCGAGACGGATCGCTTCTGATCGTGCCGCCCAGCAATTGCCTCAGCTTGGTGGCCGGGTCCTCCGCGGTCACGAGCGCCTCTCCAACCAGCACCGCTCCGGCACCGGCGGCTCTCAGGGCGGCGACATCCGACGGCTCCTTGACCCCCGAGAGGCCGACGAGGAGAACGTCGTCGGGGATCTGGGGGGCGAGCTTCGCGGTGCGATCTGGATCGACCTCGAAGGTTTCGAGGTCCCGGTGGTTGACGCCGATCACCCGAGCACCCGCCCCGACTGCGATGGCGAGATCCCGTTCGTTGAACACCTCGACGAGAGCGTCCATCCCGAGGGCGTGGGTCGCTCCCAGCAGGATGTCGAGCCGGTCACCAACGCAGCGAACGATGAGCAAGACCGCATCGGCCCCCCAGGCGCGCGATTCGAGGACCTGCAGCTCGTCGAGGATGAAGTCCTTGCGCAGCACGGGGAGCCCCGCCGTAGTCGCGGCCTCCAGGTCCTCGCGCGAGCCCTTGAAGTGATCTGGCTCGGTCAGGACCGAGATCGCGGCCGCACCTCCCTCGGCGAACAAGCGCGCCATATCGGCTGCGTTCATGTCCGGGTTCAGGGGACCGGCCGAGGGAGACTCCCGCTTGAGCTCGGCGATCACCGCGGTCCCGGGCCCCTTCAGGGCGGAGGTGAATCCCCGGGGGCCCGGCAGCGACGCGATCCTCTGCTCTAGGGCATCCTCGGTGACGAGCTTCTCGAGCTCGTCTATCCGGACGCGTGTGGAAGCAAGGATCTCCTCGAGGAAGGACATCACTCGACCCTAATCCGACTCGGGGGCCAGCCAGTCGAGGAGGACCTCGCCGATCAGCGCCGGATCTCCGGAGATCGTTACGCGGTTGAACCCCGCGTCCCCGAAGACGTCCGGAGCATCGGGAAAAGGCGGTAGCGGCTCGCAGCTGGGATCCTCATCCGGGGCGACCAAGGATCCGGGAACCTCAGGGCCCAGGATCTCGACGCAGGCGCCGTCTGCGATCCGTCCGAGCGAGATGACCAGGGGATGCGCATCGTCGTCGAGCAAGGCTTGCGCCGCGCGACGCGACCCGAGGTTCCCGCCTCCCAGGTCGACGTGCTCGGCCCCCAGCGCGACGAACGACACTCCGTGGAGTCCGCCGGAGACCCTCAGCGCGCGTGCGAGCTCGAGGAACAGGCCCAGGGCCAGGCCGGCCGAGGGGAACTCCTCCGAGGTGTCGTAGGGCGCGGTCACGACGACCGCCGGTGCATCACCCGAAGGGGCCCGGGCCACCACGTTCGTCGAGCGCACCAGATCGCGCACGGGGACACCATCGAGGAACACGACGTAGCCGGCCAGCTGCAAGTGGCCGCTGATGTACGTCGCCGCAGCCAGCTCCTCCTGGGAGCCCGCCGGGCGTTCCGGCACGTCCGCGTCGAACTGCTCGGCGTGTCGTTCGACGACGTCCGCTTGGACCGCCGGGGGCCCGGTCGGCTCGACCTCGGGTATCGAGTCCCCCGCCGGAGAGCACGAGGCGATCAGCAATGATCCTGCCAGGAGAATCGGAAGAAGACGAGAACTCCCCGGTCTCGATCCCGGTCTCAATCCGATCTCATTCTCTCTCCAGCGCTTCGGCTCCGGCGATCGCGCGGATAAGGGCTTCGGCTTTGCCCCTCGTTTCCTCGGCCTCCATCTGAGGGACGGAGTCGGCGACGACCCCGGCACCGGCCTGCACGTAAGCGGTCCCGCCCGTGGCCACGATCGTCCTGATCGTGATGCAGGTGTCGACGTTGCCTGAGAAATCGAAGTAGCCGACTACCCCGGCATACGGACCCCGGCGCGTTCGTTCGAGTGAGTCGATGATCTCCATGGCGCGCACCTTCGGCGCTCCGGACACGGTTCCGGCCGGGAAGGACGCAGTGAGCGCGTCGAACGCCGTCTGACCGTCGGCAAGTCGCCCGCTGACGGAGGAGACGATGTGCATCACGTGCGAGTAGCGCTCGATGACCATCAGTTCATCCACCGAAACCGTTCCGTAACGAGATACCCGCCCGACATCGTTACGGGCGAGATCCACCAGCATCACGTGCTCGGCGCGCTCCTTCTCGTCCGCGAGCAACTCTTGCTCGAGCGCGTCGTCCTCCTCGGGGGTGGCGCCGCGCCGCCGCGTCCCTGCGATCGGACGGGAGAGAACGAGATCCCCCGTGACGCGCACCAGGGGCTCGGGTGATGACCCTGCGATCTCGAACGCGGGATGCTCGTCGCCCTCTCCGAAACGCAGGAAATACATATAGGGACTCGGGTTGATCGTCCGGAGCACCCGGTAAGCCGAGAACGCGGATGCCGACATGGGAGCCTCGAACCGACGGGAGGGAACGGCCTGGAAGATGTCTCCCGCGTAGATGTGCTCCTTGCATATCTCCACCCAGCGCGCGTACTCAGCGTCGTCGACCGACGAGGAGAATGCGGGCGTCATGTCGTACGAGATATCGGTGCGGGCGGCTCCGAGTAGCGATTCGAGCTTGGCGATCACCTCGTCGCAACGGCGATCGGCGTCGTCGTAGGCGGCCCGGAGGTCGCCACGCACTCGCACGTTGGCGATCACGAAGGCCTTCTGCATCAGGTGGTCGAAGACAACGAGGGTCCGGGTGAGCAGCAAGGCCAGGTCCGGGAGTCCGAGGTCGTCTTCGGGGGCGTCCGGAAGGCGTTCCAGTTCACGCACGCAGTCGTAACCGAGGAAGCCGACCGCCCCTCCGTGGAGCGGTGGCAACCCGTCTATCGTTGGCGCCCGGCTCGCCTCGAGGAGGCGCTTGACGTAGGCAAGTGGAGGCTCTCCGTCACCCGGGTGGACGGGCGGATCACCCTCGACCGACACGACGCCGTCCTTCGCCTTGACGACGGCCAGAGCGTCCCCTCCGAGGAACGAGTAGCGGGCCCAGCGCTCGCCTCCCTCGACACTCTCGAGAAGGAAACCGTTCGGCTGAGGGTCGAGGCGCATGAACGCGGCGACCGGCGTCTGGAAGTCGGCGAGCACCTCTTTCCATACCGGCACGATGGGGAACCTGGCGGCAAGGTCCTCAAACGTAGCCCTATCCGGCTTTGGGTCCATCAGAGCGGCTCTACCCTGCGGTGGAAACATGACGTCTCCCCCGTGTGACACGCGGGACCATCGGGCTCCACCCGGTACAGCAAGGTGTCAGCGTCGCAGTCGTAGCGGACCTCGACGACGTGCTGGAGATTCCCCGATGTCGCTCCTTTGTTCCAGAACTCCTGCCGGGAGCGACTCCAGAACCACGTCGTGCCCGACTCGAGCGTCCTCTTCAGCGCTTCGGCGTTCACCCACGCCAGCATGAGGACCTCGCCGGTGCCGGCATCCTGCACGATCGCCGGTGCCAGCCCACGGTCGTCGTACTTGATGTCGGGAAGCTCCGTCACGGCGTCAGGTCGTAGGGGAACGGATCCGTGAAGCGCCCGACCCCACCTGCGGTTACGACCACGGTGTCCTCGAGACGCACGCCCCCGATCCCCGGAAAATACAGCCCGGGCTCGATCGCGATCACATCTCCCACGAGGAACTCGTCGGGCCGCTGGCCCATCCACGGCCGCTCGTGAACCTCGAGGCCGACCCCGTGGCCGAGCGAGTGGAAGAACCCGGTGGTGAGAGGACCGTCGCCGGTGTGGTGGTCGAAGGTCGGGAAGCCGTTCGAGTGGAAGTATTCGACGACCTTCTCGTGGGCGTCTTTCGTTCCGGGACGGATCGACTCCATCGCGATCTTGAGTGCCTTCCTGCAGTGAGCATGAAGCTCCTTCAGCTCGTCCGAAGGTGTTCCGGGGACGAAAGTACGGGTCATGTCCGTGTACGCACCGGATCGTCGATCCCTCGGGAAGCAGTCGATGATGCAGGACTGGTTCGGAAGGATCGGGCCGTGACCGATCTTGTGTCCTTCGAGGCACGCGTCGCCAGAATGGACGATGATCTCCTCGGACTCGGCCCCCTGGGGCAGCAGGTCGGCTTGCATCGCCTCCCTGATGAGCTCGGCGGTGAGCACCTCTCCGCTGAAACGGAGCAGTCCGTCGGAGGTGGGTTCGGCCTCCCTCAACATGCGAGCGGCGGTCAGCATCGCGTTCTCGGTCGCTCGTTGTGCACGCTCGATGCCCTCGAGCTCCGTTGGGTTCTTCCGCCGTCGTCTCATGTCCCAGGCTTCGCCTTCTACGACCACGTCGACCGCGCGCTCCCTCAGATAGTCCGCGACGCTGAGCCTGAACGATGGAGGCACCGAGATCTTCGACACCCCAAGCTTCTCGAGGACACGACGGACCAGCTCGGATCCGAGATCGGAGGTCGCGACGGACTGATCCTTGACCAGCTCGCGGTAGCCGAACGAGTCCCAGTTGAGGAACTCGTCGACGACGTCCTCGCGCGTGGCGAAGATCGGCTGCTCGAGGACGCTCCCGACCAGGATCCGCCGCCCATCGGTCTCGAGGAATAGGACGGGATCGCCGATCGGTTCGGTGATCTCGTGACGGAGCTCGTAGCTGCGGAGTGCATCGTCGTACAGAAGATAGGTGGTCATTCGCCCTCCCGTCGTGGCTGCGGAATCCTAACGGGCAAGCCACGGTCGGCGAGAGCCCGCTTCGCATCGAGTATCGAGAAAGTCCCGAAGTGAAACACCGACGCTGCCAGAGCGGCCTGCGCTCCACCTCTCGCAGGATCGACCGCGTCGGCGAGATGCTCCGGCTCCCCGGCGCCGCCCGAGGCGATGACGGGAACGTCGACCGCGTCCGTAACCGCCCTCGTCAACTCCAGATCGTAGCCATCCGTGGTTCCGTCGCGGTCCATCGAGGTCAACAGGATCTCTCCGGCGCCGAGCTCCGCCGCCCGGGTCGCCCAGAGAACGGCGTCGAGCCCCGTCTCCTTCCGGCCCCCTTCCACGAGGACCTCCCAACCACCGTGACCCATTCGGGCGTCGATCGCTACGACGATGGCCTGGATGCCGAACTCGGACGCGGCCTCTTCGATCAGCTCGGGGCGGACGACCGCCGCGGTGTTGATGGCCACCTTGTCTGCGCCGGCCCGTAAGAGCCCGGCGACGTCTTCGACCGACCGCACGCCGCCGCCGATCGTCAGCGGGATGAAGACGGACTCCGCCGTCCGGCGAGCAACCTCGAGGATCAGGGCGCGTCCCTCGTAACTGGCCGTGATGTCGAGGAAGACGACCTCATCGGCTCCTTGCTCGTCGTACTTGGCAGCGAGCTCGACGGGGTCGCCCGCATCCCTGATGTCGACGAAACGGACGCCCTTCACCACTCGGCCCTTGTCAACGTCGAGACAGGGAATGATCCGTTTGGCGAGCGTCATCAGCCCTCGACGAGCGGAGGTTCGTCCCGGCCGGCAACGACCTGATCGCTGGCGAACATGGCCTCGCCGACCGTGAATTTGCCTTCGTAGAAGGCGCGGCCCACGATCGCGCCACTAACGCTCTCGGAGTGGAGCCTCGCTACTCCCTTGAGATCCTCGATGCTGTTGATCCCTCCCGACGCGATCACCGGAAGCGTGGTCGCTTCGACAAGCTTCCGGAGGCCCTCGATGTCTGCGCCCGACATCGTTCCGTCGCGATCGACATCGGTGTAGATGAACATCGAGACCCCGGCGCTTTCGAACTGGGCGACCGCGTCGAGCACGGGGATGCCGGTCCCCACGGTCCACCCGTGGCTCGTCAGATCACCGCCCCGGGCGTCGAGCGACACCGCGATCCGGTCCCCGAAGTGCTTACAGACCTTCTTCATCTCCTGCTCGTCTTCCAGCGCGATCGTGCCGAGCACGGCGCGGTTGGCTCCCGCGGCAAGGACCTCGGTGACATCGTCGATCGACCGGAGTCCTCCGCCCGCCTGTACCGGACACGAAGCGAGCCTCACGACCTCGAGGACGAGGTCGCGGTTGACGGGTTCTCCCGTCTTCGCTCCATCGAGGTCGACGATGTGCAGCCACCGGGCACCCGCCTTGGCGAACCCAAGGGCGACCTTCACGGGATCGTCCGAATAGATCGTCTCGGTTCCGAACTTCCCCTGCAGCAGCCGTACGCACTTACCGCCGGAGATATCGACCGCGGGATAGACCGTGAAACTCAAGCGTTCACCCAGCCTTTCAACAATGAGATGCCGTCGTCGCCGCTCTTCTCCGGATGGAACTGGGTCGCAGTGATCGACCCGGTCGAGATGGAGGCGGCGAACCGTTCTCCGTGCTCGCACCAACCGCTGACCACGGCGTCATCGGTGGGCCGCGGCACGTACGAGTGATCGAAATAGAAGTAGGTGAAGCCACCATTCGCCTCCACCTCGTTCCATCCTATGTGAGGGATCGGAACATCCCCTTCAAGACGGGTGACCTGGCCACCGAGGAGGCCGAGACCGGCGACGCCTGACTCACCGCCGAACTCGAACAGGATCTGCATGCCGAGGCAGATGCCGAGGTAGGGCCGCTCCGCCTCGACCCATCCGGTCACGAGCTCGCCGAGACCGTTTCTGCCCAGCGCTGTCATGCACCGGCCGAAGATGCCCTGGCCCGGAACGCAGAGCGCGTCGCTGCGGGAGATCTCGTGCGGGTCCGCGGTCACTACGACCGTCGCCCCCGCCGCCTCGATCGCCTTGGCGACGCTCCTGAGGTTCCCCATCGAGTGGTCCATCACCGCGACCTTCCTCACAGGCTGCCTTTCGTGGATGGGACCACGTCGGGGGCCCGGGGATCGATGGAGACAGCGTGGCCGAGGGCAACCGCGAGGGCCTTGAAGATCGCCTCGACCGAGTGGTGCGCGTTACCCGACGCGAGGAGCCGGACGTGCAGCGTCAAGCCACCGCTCCGAGTAAGGGCCATCAGGAACTCCTCGGTCAGGGGGGTCTCGTACTGTCCGATCATCTCGGATGTGATGTCGGCGTCGAAGACCAGCAGGGGGCGCCCCGAGATATCGAGGGCAACCTGGGCCAGGGATTCCTCCATCGGAACCAGCGCGTCGCCGTAGCGGCGGATGCCGGATTTGTCCCCGAGGGCTTGCGTCAGCGCCTCACCGAGGGCGATCCCAACGTCCTCCACGGTGTGGTGCGCGTCGATCTCGAGGTCGCCTGTGGCGCGAACCGCGAGGCCGAGGCGTCCGTGGCGGCCCACCTGCTCGAGCATGTGATCGAAGAAGGGCACGCCGGTGGCCGCAGAAACGTCACCGCCGTCGAGATCGAGCCTCACCTCGACCGTGGTCTCGCTCGTGGTTCGCTTCACTTCACCGACGCGAACGCTCATTACATCCCCTCCAATACTTCATCGAGCGCCTCCAGGAACGCATCCGTCTCGTCGGCCAGGCCCGCGGTCACCCGCAGCGTGGTCCCAAGCACCGGGCTCGAAGGGTAGTTGCGTACCAGAACCCCTCGTTCCAGGAGACCCTTCCATATCGTTTGAGCCCGGTCACCAACCTCGAACAGGACGAAGTTGGCCTCGCTCGGATACGGCTCGAAGCCGCGGTCCGAGAGACCCTGCGTGATCCGTTCGCGCTCGCCGACGATCGCGGCGATCCGCTGAGCGCCGTCGTCTTCGTGGCGCAGAGCAGCGTTCCCCACGAGCTGGGTGAACGTTGACAGGTGATACGGGAGCCTCACCCGGTAGAGCTCTTCAACGATCGCTGGATCGGCGAGCAGGTATCCGAGTCGCACTCCCGCGAGGCTCCACGCCTTCGAGAACGTGTTGACGATCACCAGGTTTGGGTGATCGTCGAGCAACTCAGACAGGCTCGATCCGTCGCGAGCGAACTCGATGTAAGCCTCGTCGACGACCACGATCGGCACCCGCTGCAACGCGATCTCCACCGCGGAGCGCGACTCGAGGAGTCCGGTCGGATTGTTGGGGGAACAGAACAACACGATGTCTGGGCGATGTTCGTCGAGCGCTCCCTCGAGCGTTCCGTCGGGGATATCCCAGGTTCGTGCTCTCGGCGCCGACGCCGTCATGGTGCCGGCGATGCGCGCGATGTTCGAGTGGAGCGAATAGGTGGGCTCGAAGGTCAGGCAGGTCCGCTCCGGCCCACCGAACGCGAGGAACAGGTGCAGGAACACCTCATTGCTCCCGTTCGCGATCCAGATGCCGTCGCGAGACCATCCCGTCCGAGCCGCGAGGCCGTCGGTAAGAACGAGCGCGTCCCGCTCCGGGTAACGGTTGAGGGCCTCGGCGCGCAACCCCTGCTCGACCTCCTCGAGCATCTCTCGGGACGGCGGGTACGGAGACTCGTTCGTGTTGAGTCGCACCTTCGCCGGGAGTTGGGGCGAGATGTAGGGGGCGAGATCCGCGAGATCGCTCCGCACGCCGAGCGCGGGCCGATCCATCAGCCGTCATCCTCGAGGCGGAGAGCGACCGAGCGGCCGTGGGCCGGCAGGCCCTCGGCGGCCGAGAGGGCATCGATGTGAGGGGCCAGCCGCTCGAGGGCGGTGCGCTCGTACCCCGAGACATATATGTGCCGGACGAAATCGCGCACGCTGAGCCCCGACGACCACCGTGCGGCGCCACCGCTCGGAAGGATGTGGTTCGTTCCCCCGACGTAGTCGCCGACCGGCACCGGAGAGAACCTGCCCACGAAGATAGACCCGGCATTGGCGATGCGGTCCACCGCATCCCGGGCCCCCTCGAAGATGAGCTCGAGATGCTCGGGGGCAAATGCGTCGGCGGTGGCCAGGGCGTGATCGAGATCGGCGACCAGCACCGCCTGCCCGCCCTCAGTGAGCGCGCTCTCGACGTCGTCCCCCCGCGGGTGAACCATGACCTCGTGGTCGAGGGCGGCGATCACCTCATCCACCAGTTCGGGGAGCCACGTGATCAGCACGTGGGTCCCGAGAGGTCCGTGCTCCGCCTGAGCGACGAGGTCGGCGGCGATCTCCCGCGCGACCGCCCCTTCACCGGCGACGATCGCTAGCTCGGTCGGGCCGGCATCGGAGTCCACTCCCACCCATCCCGAGACCCTCCGTTTGGCGAGAGTCACGTAGATGTTGCCGGGGCCGACGATCTTGTCCACCGGGCGGATCGACGCGGTTCCGTAAGCCAGCGCGGCGATCCCCTGGGCGCCGCCGACGCGGTAGACCTCGTCGATCCCGGCCACGGCACACGCCGCAAGGGTTACCTCGGAGACCTCTCCGTCGCGGCCCGGCGGGGAGCACATGGCGATCCCTTCGACCCCGGCCACCTGTGCGGGAACGGCGCCCATGATCACGCTCGAGGGATACGACGCCCGCCCGCCGGGGACGTAGATGCCCACGCGGCGCAGCGGTCTCACGACCTCCCCCACGAACTCATCGGGACGTTCGTCGAACCAGCCCTCATCGACCTGTCGCTCGCACGTGGAGCGGAGCTTTTCCGCCATGACCTCGAGCGCGTCGATCAACTCGGGCCGAACCAGCGAGCGGCTGCGCGCTATCTCACCCGGATCAACCCTCAGCTGTTCCGGCGATAGACGAGCGTCGTCGAACTGGGCCGTGTAGGCGAGGACCGCCTCGTCGCCCTTCAGCCGGACGTCTTCGACGATCTGCCGGACGGTGTCCTCCGGCTGTGCCCCCCGGCCGAGTGGGCGCGGCCTCAGGATGTGGACGGGGGACTTCTGCGCGCGCCCATCGATGATCTCCAGCATCTCAAGAGGGTAATCCAGGCAAACTCATTCTCGGATGGTCTGGTCGTGTCCACACGACCTGCAGACGATCGATCCCATGATCATCGACAGACGCGTGCTCGTGCAGGCCTCGCACGTCCGCAGTTGCTCGACCCAGGTGGGGTCGCCTGTCTGACAGTCGGGGCAGATGAGGATCTGCTCGTCGCCGACGACACCGCGAGCCCAGGGCGAGGGACCGCCCTTCCGGGGATCCGTCTGGACTGCGCCACATTTGAAGCAGGGCATGGCGCGTAGAGTAGCTTGCTCCCGTGAGAGAGATCGCAGCAGATCTGTACCTCCTGGGTGGGAAACCGCGGAACTTCTTCAACATCTACCTGATGGGTGATGTCCTCGTGGACTCCGGCACGCGTTACGCGGCCCGCCGGATCCTCAGGGAGGTAGGGAAGGCTCCTCCGTCCGCGCTCGCGCTGACCCACGGGCACGCGGATCACCAGGGCTCGGCCCACGAGGTCTGCACCACGCTCGGTATCCCGTTGCTGTGCGGCGCCGCGGACCGGAGCGCGGTGGAGTCTGGAGATATCCGCTCGTTGCTCCCCCCGCACTGGTCGTCGGCAGTCTCGACGAAGCTGTGGGCGGGCCCGGGGCATCCCGTCGAACAGGTCTTACGTGACGGCGATGAGATCGGCGGCTTCCGGGTGATCGACACCCCCGGGCACTCCCCCGGTCACATCTCCTTCTTCCGGGATGAGGACAGGGTGCTGATCCTGGGAGACGTCGTGTTCGGACTGAACCTCGTCACCGGGCGACCCGGCCTCCGGCTACCGCCCGATCTCTTCACCCCGGATCCGGAGATGAACCGGAACTCGGCGCGCGCGGTCGCAGCACTGGAACCATCGCTCGTCTGCTTCGGTCACGGTCGCCCGGTAGGTACGGAGGAGTTCGTCTCGTTCGTCGAAACTCTCTAAGCGCCTTAGCCGGCCGCCCTCTGACCGCCGGACTCTCCACTCGGTGGGAAGAGAACGTTCGGCCCGAAGTGATGCTTGAGCTCGGCGTGGAGGCCGTTCGTCTGATCGACCCAGTACTCGCTCGCGAGCTTCAGGGTGGTGGATTTCGTGCGGCTGCTGAGATGCAGGAACACCTGCGCCCCCCCGGCGTGACCCGAGAGGATGTCCTTGAGCTGATCGATCAGTTTCGGGGTGCACTCGTCGAGAGCGAAGTAGATCTCGAGCGGGCGGTTGTCCCCGAGCTTCGGCTCACGGACCTCCATCGCGACCATCTTCACGGAGTCGTCGCGCGCGTCGCGGTCGATCCGTCCCTGGATCAACAGGATCGCGTCGGGCTTTAGGTACATGCCGTACTTCTCTACCGACTTCGGGAAGCAGAGCACCTCGACCTGGGCTCCGGAGAGATCTTCGAGCGTCAGGATCATCATCACGTCTCCCTTTCGGGTGACGCGCTTCTGAAGCGCCGCGACGAGGCCGCCGATCGTGCAGTTCTCGCCCTGCCGCCGAGATTCGAGCGAGCTGATCGGACCGTCGGTCATCCGGCCGAGAAGGCCCTCGATCCCCAGGAGTGGATGGTCGGACACGAACACACCGAGCATCTCTTTCTCGTACTGGAGGAGGAGCTCTTTGGGGAACTCACCGAGCGGGACCGGCTGGTCGGGGTGGCGGGCGTCGTCGTCGCTCGCGTCGAGGCCGCCCCACAGCGCGAATTGGCCGGCGTCCTCCCTCTCTCTTCGCTCGAGGATCTCGGCGCGCAGCGACTCGAACGCATCCATCAAGCCCTTGCGTGAATGACCGAGGGATTCGAAGGCGCCGGCCTTGATCAACGACTCGAGGGTCTTGCGGTTGAGACACACTGGATCGACCTTGCGACAGAAGTCGTGGAACGACTCGAACGCGCCTTTGGACTTGCGCGCCTCGACGATCTTCTCAACCACCCCTTCGCCTATACCCCTGACGGCCGACAGACCGAAGGCGACCTGCTCGCCCACGGGCGTGAAGTCCATGTCCGAGGTGTTGACGTCGGGCAGGGTCACCTCGATCCCCATGCGGCGAGCCATCGAGAGATACTTGGGCTTGTCGTCCTTTCGGTCCTTGACCGACGTCAGGAGGGCCGCCATGTACTCGACTGGATGGTGCGTCTTCAGCCACGCGGTCTGGTAGGCGACGTACGCATAGCACGCGGAGTGCGCGCGGTTGAAGGAGTAGTCGGCGAAGGGCTGGATGAGGGTCCAGAGTCCCTTCGCTTCCTTCTCGGGCATCCCTGACTTGGCGCAGCCCTCGACGAACCGGGGTTCCTCCCTGGCCATGATCTGCCGGTCCTTCTTACCGATCGCCTTCCGGACCATGTCGGCTTCGCCCGGGGTGTACCCGGCGATGATCTGCAGCATCTGAACGATCTGCTCCTGGTAGACGAGAACCCCGTAAGTCTCCTCGGTGATCTCCTCGAGGAGCGGGTGCAGGTAGCTGATCTTCGCCGCGTCGTGTTTGCGGGCGATGTACTTGGGGATCTCGCCCATCGGGCCCGGGCGATAGAGCGCGATGAGCGCCATCACCTGCTCGAAACGATCCGGCTTCAGCTGCACCAAGAGGCGCCGCATCCCGTCGGATTCGAGCTGGAAGACCCCGTCTGAGTCACCCCGGCAGAGGATCTCGTAGACCTTCGGGTCGTCGAGGTCGAGGTGGTCGATGTCCGCCTCTTCGTTCTTGTTCGCCCGGATGTAGTCGAGCGTGAGTTCGATCACCGAGAGGTTCCTGAGACCCAGGAAGTCCATCTTCAGAAGGCCGAGCTCATTGACGCCGCCCATGTCGAACTGCGTCACGATCTCACCGTGGTCGCCGCGCCTGAGCGGAAGGTGCTCGACGAGTGGGTCCGGACCGATCACGACCGCGGCCGCGTGGATCCCTGCGGACCGTTTCAGGTTCTCGACCTGCAGGGCCGTATCGATGATCTCCTTGGCGGCGCCACCGGAGTTGTACGCGCCGCAAAGTTCCGTCGAGGTCTCGAGGGCCTGGCGGAGTCCGTGGTCACGACCCTGGTCTAGCGGGGGGTACATCTTGGTGAGCTTGTCGCCCTCGGCGTACGGGAAGCCGAGCACGCGCGCCGCGTCCTTGATCGCCTGCTTACCTTTGATCGTGCCGTAGGTGACGATCTGCGCGACGTGATCCTCGCCGTACTTCTCTTGCACGTAACGGATCACGTCACCGCGCCGGCGGTCGTCGAAGTCGATGTCGATGTCCGGCATCTCGACGCGCTCGGGGTTCAGGAACCGCTCGAACATGAGGTTGTACCGGATCGGATCCAGTTCGGTGATCCCGAGCGCGTAGGTCACCACCGAGCCCGCCGCGCTCCCGCGGCCAGGCCCGACGCGGATCCCCTGCTGCTTCGCCCAGTTGACGAAGTCCTGGACCACGAGGAAGTAACCGTCGTACTGCATGTCACCGATGGTCTTGAGCTCGTACTCAGCGCGCTTCTCGACCTCGGGCGTCGGCTCGCCGTAGCGCTTCTGGATGCCATCGAACACGAGCTTGCGGAGATGGGTCTCGAGCGTTTCCCCCTCGGGGACCTCGTAGCGCGGGAGCAGAGCGTTACCGAGCGTGATCTCGACATTGCATCGTTCGGCGATCTCGAGGCTCGTCTCGCAGGCCCCCGGCCAGCGTGCGAACCTCTGCTCCATCTCGTCCGGACGTTTGAGATAGAACTCGTCCGAGTCGAACTTGAAGCGGTTGGGATCGCTGAGCTCCGAGCCGGTGTTGATGCAGAGGAGCACCTCGTGCCCGGGTGCGTCTTCCTTGTGCGTGTAGTGGGAGTCGTTGGTGCAGACCCACGAGATGCCGAGCTCTTCGCCGATCTTGACAAGCTCGTCGTTGAGCGGCTTCTGCTCACGGATGCCGTGGTCCTGAAGCTCGAGGTAGAAGCGGTCGCCGAAAACATCCTTGTACTGCGCGGCCTTCTGCCGCGCCCCGACGAGGTCACCGGCGACGATGCGCTTGGGGATCTCTGCCGAGAGGCAGCCGGAGAGACAGATGATCCCCTCGGAGAACTGCTCGATCAGTTCCCAGTCGGACCGAGGCTGGTAGTGGAAGCCCTCGAGCCATGCCTTGGAGCTGATCTTGATCAGGTTCTTGTAACCGGTCTGGTTC
>JAENWQ010000163.1 GCA_016649855.1 Actinomycetota bacterium
ATTGAGCCGGTCGATACCGCGCCGAGTACGAGCGCGCTCGGGCGGAGATCGCCCAGATCGACGCGATCATGCGCACGCTCGATCACTTGCGAGAAGAGGCTGGGTTCAGCAAGGCTGACCTCGCCCGACAGATCGGAAAAGATCCCGCCAGCGTTCGCAGGCTATTCACTGCGCAGGTGAACCCCGAGCTGAAGACGATCGCGGCGCTCGCCCAGGTTCTTGATGCCGAGATCCAGATTGTTCCCCGAGGGAAGGGGTCTTCGAGGCCGCAGGAACGTCGTCGAGCCGCTGCGGGCTGACTTGCTTCGCAGATCTACTGAGGCCCTTTTGACCCATGGTCGGTTCATGACGAGCAAGAGCGATTACCTGTGGCCTGTTCAGTCCATGAGGGTCTGCCGGTGGCCCTTGGGGCCACGCTCCCTCGATGCAGTCGAAGAATCCTTCGTCAAATCTCGTGCCCGTGCGCCAATGGTTTTTGGTTCGAGAGCATCACGTTCGACTCAATCGATCTCGCGACGACGTTGACCGATGCGATCGAGCAATTCAGGATCCGTAAGGTGACTGTGACGAGCCCGGGCTACGAGGACGATCGCAATCGGCGGCGGTGCGGACGTTCCCAGGGCGCGTGCCGACGACTTCGATTCACTGCTTGCAGCCTGGGCCGGAGCGCGACGCAACGACGAGATCGTCGCTCGACTCCTCTACGGCCCCAAGACGAGGCAGAAGGGGCTGACTTCGAGCTACTCGATGGACTGGTAACCGGGATGCGGACGATCGAACTCACCGTGATCTAGCTTCTTACGTGATCTCACGAGGTGCCCTGCCGTCAGCTCTTGGCCGATTCCTTGGGCTCGATCACGTTCAGAGCGCCCGGACCCGGGATGAAGCTCGACTCATGACCGTCTTCCCACCGGATGATCACGAGCTCTCCTTTGGTCGCCACGACGACGCCTCTCTTACCGTGGTGCCCCACGTAGTCCAGCTGCTCGACATGATCGCCGACCTTGACCATTAGGAACCTCCTTCCATCTGCTATCGAACCTCAGGCCGGGGTGTGCTGCTAACGGCCATCCGGCCCCCTCTGCGGGGTCTCCTTGGCCCGAAACTTGGCCCGAGGTGACCAACCTGGTGTGGTCGAGGGGGAGACGGCAGGCGTGTCCGTAATGGTCATGCCGGATCCGTCGCGCGCTGCCCCATAGACGCGGTATCGGCTCCCAGCAGCCGTCGAGATACGCGTCTTTAACCCCCCGTTAACGGGCGCGTGATCGATGCGAAACACCTCCTCTTTAGCGTGACCTGGAAGTTGTCCGTTAGCGGAGGTCAGTACTGCTTCCCTTTGGCCCTCGGGCTCACGTCCATTCGGCCCTATCGACGGGACCGAAGACTTCCTAGCCTGGGGTGAGGGCAGGAGGTGATGGACGTGAAGGTCAGAGGCCTGTACACGGCGCAGATCGTGTGCGCCGACCAAACAGGCAGTCTGGGTGCCGTCGCAGAACGCATGCACAGCGATAGGGTCGGTTCCCTCGCCGTCTTAATCAGATCCCGTGCGCACCATGGCGGATGGAGCGGACCCGGAAACCTCGACCGTCTCCGATTACATGACGACGAGACCGATCACCGCCGATGTGGACGAGGACTCCAAGGATCGGGTCGTCGGCATCATCTCGATCCGGGACCTGGCCGTGCTCGAGGCGTGGGAACCCGGCGCACAAACGCAGATGCCGGCCTAGCGTCGGCGGGATCGAGGCTCGGATGAGCAGAGTGAACGCCAGACCTCGAACGGAGAGGATCGGGCCGTACACATGGGAGATCTCCGTGGGAGCCGTGCCGGGCATGCGCGTTCCCGGCCGCGTATTCGCGTCCGAGCACCTGTTCGAAGCCGCCATCGACGACCGCTCCGTGGAACAGGTCGCAAACGTGGCCACGCTTCCTGGCATCGTCGGCTACTCGTACGCGATGCCCGATATCCATTGGGGCTACGGCTTTCCGATCGGGGGAGTCGCGGCCACGGATCCCGAAGCAGACGGGGTGATCTCGCCGGGCGGGGTCGGCTTCGACATCGGCTGCGGAGTGCGTCTGCTGCGGAGCGATCTGTCCTGGACGGAAGTGAAGCCCCGCGCCAGAGAGCTCGTCGATCAGCTGGGGCGGGACATCCCGCGCGGTATCGGAGGCAAGGGTCTCATCCGGCTGGACCGTTCCGAGCTCGACAAGGTCGCGCGCGAGGGCGTCCGGTTCGCGCTGTCGGTCGGCATCGGATGGGATGAGGACGCGGAGTTCTGCGAGGACCGCGGCACGCTTCCCAACGGACGACCTGAGTTCCTTTCCGAGCGCGCGATCCAAAGGGGAAGCTCACAGATCGGGAGCCTCGGAGCCGGCAACCATTTCCTCGAGGTCCAGGTGGTCGATGAGATCCGAGAACCGGTTGCCGCTTCGGTGATGGGGCTGTTTGAAGGGCAGGTGTGCATCATGATCCACACCGGCTCGCGGGGCCTCGGACACCAGACCTGCACCGATCACCTCAGGGTCCTGGATCGCCTGATGCCTGAATTCGACATCTACGTGCCGGATAAGCAGCTCGCCTGCGTTCCGATCCACCACGAACTCGCGGACCGCTATTTCGGAGCGATGGACGCGGCCGGGAACTTCGCACGCGTGAACCGGCACTTTCTCGCTGATGCGGCGCGCAGGTCGTTCGAGAAGGTGCTCGGCCGGTCGGCCAGAGACATGGGGATGTCGCTCGTCTACGACGTGTCGCACAACCTGGCGAAGTTCGAGAAGTACGAGGTAGCCGGCACGATGAAAGAGCTCTGTGTGCACCGCAAGGGAGCAACACGTGCGGTCGGACCGGGTCATCCTTGTCTTCCGGAGGCCTATCGGGCGATCGGTCAGCCGGTGTTCGTACCCGGCAGCATGGGAACGCCCTCGTTCGTGCTCGTCGGCACGGCTGAAGCGAAGGACCGCTCCTTCTATTCCACATGCCACGGAGCCGGGCGACGGATGAGCCGCACGCAGGCGAAGAAGAAGATGAGCGGACCGGAGGTGAAGAGAACTCTGGAGGAGCAGGGGATCTTGCTGGCGCGCTCTCACTGGCGCCTGTTGTCGGAGGAGGCTCCGTATGCCTACAAGGACCCGACCGAGGTCGTGGAGTCGTGCGAGGGAGCCGGTCTGTCAAAGGTCGTGGCTCGCCTGCGCCCGGTCGGCGTGATCAAGGGGTAGGTCTTTCGATGTATGCCGTATCTGTGATCCTCGGCAGAGTGAACGCACCGAGTGCGCAGTGGCTTTCAGACCCGATCCTCCCGGGTTCGGCGCGGACGGGCGATCAGCCGATCAGCTAGGACTTCTACCTCCGTGCCCATCGCGGCGCAGGCACGGCGGAATCTTCGTCTTATCCACAGCAAGTCGTCGCCTTCGGCGAGTTTGGTATGGCAGTAGTCGAGCTTGAGTGGGATGGCTTCAACTTTCTGTGGACCCGAGGCCTGGAGTGTTACGAGCCAGAGGAGACCGAGGTCGTTTCGTAGCCGAGGATCGGTCGCGTAGTCATCGATGAAGTCGCCGAGGTCGAACAGCACTCCTGAGCGGAGGCCGTGAAAGACATGTGCAGAATGTCCCGCGACTAGGGTCGCCCCCGCCTCCATGAGATCACGCGCCGCGGTTTGGATGTAGTCCGTGGGATGGGATGTCATGTTGGGCCCCCAATGAGGTGTGACGAGCACGACGTCCGCGTCGCAAGTCGTTATTCGGTCGGTCACCCACGCCGGCACCCCCTGCGTGAGGTCGGCAAACGCGACTCCAGCTCCGTTGTGAGACGCCGCGTAGTCTCGGGGATGATCCGTTAGGCCCAGCACGGCAACGCGGAAGTCACCGTGCTCCAAGATGAGCGGCGTCGTAGCCTCATCCAGGTTCCGCCCGGCGCCTACGTAGGTGATCCCCGCATCCTCCAGCAAAGCCATCGTATCGACCAGCGCGTCATACCCGTAGTCAAGCGCATGGTTGTTCGCGAGCGTGACGCAATCCACTCCGAGATCCGAGAGAACGTCAGTTGCCTTGGGAGGAGCGCGAAAGAAGAACGGTTTGCCCGGAGCGGGCCATCTTTCACCGCGATCTGATAGGCAACACTCGAGGTTGAGTATGCACAGATCTGCGGAGCGTACGAACGTTACGACATCGTCGCTAAAGAGCCTTGGGTGTCCGGGATGCCGGATCACTTCTGCCACACCTCGCCCCAGCATCGTGTCTCCGGCGAGGCACAGCCTGATCTCATTCGTGCTTCTCGCTCTCGAGCCCCCCATTCGGCTTCACCTCCTCGTTCCATCCTGGCGGTGGCGACACCTGCCGCATAGGGCTGTCTTCCTGACGAGAAGGGGCCAGATAGCCCCTAGGAGCGGGTTGCCTGAGGGCGATGAGGCCGCCATTGTGAAGGCAGGGTCCCGTTTGCTGCGTGCTCGCCTCGCCAACGGGCTACGCAGCCCTCCAGGAAGGCCCCTATCTGTGATCCCGGGTCCGGACAACGGTTAGGCCGGGCCGGGGCCAACGGCCCGTATACCCCGTGCCTCTTGGCCCTATGAAGCAACCATGGACTTCGCGACGCTCGACGCGTCGCATACATGGCCGAGGCCCGGCCATCGGAGGTTGAGGCTTAGATCGTATGAAAGCCCAGAGGATTCATGATCGGAGGAACGCTGGGCATCGGCGCCGAGCCAGAGTTCCCCGGAAGAGGGGGCTCGGTGTGCCCGCTCGCGCGAACATCGAGAAATTGGCGATATTCGCGGGGACGGGGAACCGTGGATTGGCCGAAGCGATCGCCGCGGATCTCGGTATGGACCTCGGAGACGTAGAGATCTCGCGGTTCGCCAGCTCGGAGGGCTACGTTCGATTCCGTACGTCGGTGCGCGGGATACACGCGTTCGTCATCCAGGGGATGTGCGATCCCATAGATCACATGATCATGGAGCAGCTGATCATGATCGACGCCCTGAAGCGAGCCTCCACCCGGCGTGTGACCGCAGTGTGCCCCCTGTACCCATACTCACGTCAAGACCGGAAGGCGCGCGGGCGCGAGCCGATAACGGCGAAGTTAGTTGCGGAGCTGTACGAGACCGCCGGTGCCGATCGGATCGTGTCGGTGGATCTCCACGCCCCGCAGATCCAAGGATTCTTTCGCGTCCCCTTCGATCACCTGACTGCGCTCCCCGTGCTGGCCGATCACGTCGCTAGTTCCCTGCAGGATGGGTTCGTGATTGTTGCTCCCGATGCGGGTGCGCTCCGGCTGGCGGACAAATGGGCTCGTCATCTGAGCCTGTTTCACCGCATGGAGGCAGACGTGGCGTACCTCCACAAGAGACGTATCACGGACAAGCGGAACCTCAGTGAGACGCTCGCGGTGGTGGGCGACGTCAAGGACAGGCAATGCGTTCTCGTCGATGACATGATCGATACGGCGGGCACGATCGTGAACGGAGTCGACACTCTTGTCCGCGCAGGCGCCCGCGAAGTCGTGGCGGCCGCTACGCATCCGATCCTCTCGGGATCCGCCGTGGCGCGTCTGGAGGCGTCCGCGCTGAGGGAGCTCGTCGTGACCGATACCGTGCCGATCGGGCCCGAAAAGGATTCCCCGAAGATCACCGTGCAATCGATCGCCCCGCTGATCGCGGCGGCGATCAAGGAGATCTTCGCCGAGGGATCTGTCTCGACCGTCTTTCATGGCGAGAACGTTTGAGGCGGCCTTCGGGTCTGCCTGAAAGGGGTGATGAGGATGCCATTTCTCGATCGCAACGATGCAGGTCGACGGCTCGCGGAGCGCCTCGAGTACTTGAAAGGGGAGAACCCCGTGGTCATCGGGCTAGCTCGTGGTGGTGTGGTTCTCGCCGCCGAGGTCGCGCGAGCCCTGGATGCACCGCTCGATGTGCTGGTCGTGAGGAAGCTGGGTGTTCCGTGGCAGCAGGAGCTCGCGATAGGGGCGATAG
>JAENWQ010000007.1 GCA_016649855.1 Actinomycetota bacterium
ACCCCGGTGATCTGCTCGGATCTTCCAGGCTTCCGCGCGGTCGCCTCCGATGCTGCGCTGGTCGTCCCGGCCGGCGATCCGGACGCCCTGGCCACGGCCATCGCCGGGGTGCTCGATGACCCCTCGAAGGCCACCGCGATGAGGGCCGCCAGCGCCGAGGTCGCGGCGCGTTACGACTGGGCCACGCTGGTCGAGCACGTGGAGTCGATCTACGGCCGCGCCGTGGGCGCGGCTCCGCGGGTGTAGGGCAGATGTAAGGATGACGGTATGACCGACGACACGACCAAGAAGGGTCCGTTGCCCGACTGGGAGGCGCCCAGGAGACCGACGGTCAACCTTAGGGAAGCCCTCTATCTGGCGGTCCTGGGTCTCCTCATCGTGATCTTCCTGATCCTCCTGGGCGAGACCTTCGGGGCGCGGGGGACCGGCATCACGCTCGTCCTCTTCTTCATCTTTGGACTCGGTATCAGTCTCGGGACCTCGGGTCGGAGGGCGCTGCTGTCGGCCGGGGCGCGCCGGTTGCACGAGCACGAGCATCCCCGCCTGCCGAACCTCGTTCGAGGTCTGGCCGGCGACCTGGGTGTACCGGTTCCCCACCTCAGGATCATCGAAGGAGCGGGGCCCAACGCGATGGTGTGCCGTTCGGGGGGCCCGGTGATCGCGGTGACCGACGGTCTCATGACGGCCTTCACCCGCACGGAGATAGAGGCCGTCGTCGCTCACTGTTTGGTACGCCTCAACGGGCGCGGCCTCCGCATGGCGATGCTCGCATCCGAACTGGTATTCCTCGCCGGACCGTTGCGACCGATGGTGGGCTTCGATGACGACATCAGGGCGGTCGCGGTCACCAGGTACCCCCCCGGGATGGTGGCGGCGATCGGGAAGGCCGAAGCTCGTACCGGACGTCACGAACCGCTGTGGTTCGTGGCCGACGGCCGCTGGCACCGGGCCCGCGATGCCCGCATCACTGCCTTGGAGGATCTCTGAGGCGTCGGTATCCCGGCCTCGGTCCGATTGCCGATGGGGAGTCTCGGTAGCGTGATAACTTCGCTCGCTGGACGACTCTCGCACTGAGAGTCCACCCCCGCCGCTCGCTTGCCGGGCATCTATCCCCGGCGGGACCGGAGCCCCCAGAAGGCTGGCTGTGCGGGTATCCCGAAGCCCGCAAGCAAGCGAACCAAGAGGAGTTGACGCGTGTCCAACAAGCAGAAGGCTGCGGCGATCGGGGGAGGGGTGCTCGCCCTTGCGGTCGGGGCCTTCTTCCTTCTCAAGGGTGGCGGCATCGATAACCTCCCGATCATCGGCAAGGACGATCCCATCACGTGTCCGTTGACCGGAGAGGAACCCAGCGACGAAGCGATCGTCGAGCGGGCTGCGGTCGGCGTCAAGATCGAGAACGCAGCCATTGCTCGCCCGCTCTCTGGCCTCGAGGATGCGGATCTCGTGTACGAGGAGCTGGTCGAGGGCGGCGAGACCAGGTTCATGGCGATCTACCACTGCAACGACACCAAGAAAGGCGGCCCGGTCCGCAGTGCCCGCATGGTGGATCCGTCGCTCCTCGAACCGATCACGCGGATCCTCGGATTCTCGGGAGCGAACCAACCGGTTCTCGACGCCCTGGCCGAGGCAGACATCGTCGCGCTGACGGAAACGGCGGCCGAGGATGCGATGGAGCGCGTACCCCGCGAGGGGATCAGCTCCGAGCACACGCTCTACGCGAACTCGGCGAAGCTTCGCAAGGCCGCCGCCGATGACTACTCGGATCCACCTCCCGAGGACATGTTCAAGTTCGGCGACCTCGAAGGGAGCGGCAAGAAGGCGTCCACGATCACGCTCAACTTCGGTGGAGCCAGCACGATCACCTACGACTACTCGGACGGTTCCTGGAACCGTTCGCAGGACGGCGTGCCATTCGTCTCCGAGGCCGGAGGGCAGATCGCGCCGGCCAACGTGATCGTCGAAGAGCACACCGTCAACTTCTCCGAAATCGTCGACGCCGCCGGAAACCCATCGATCGAGATCGAGGACGACACCGGCTCGGGCCGCGCCGTACTGTTCCGCGACGGCCGCGCCATCGTCGGGACGTGGGTCCGAGAGTCGGCCGACGCTCCGGTCAGGTTCGAAACGAAGTCCGGAGACCAGATGGTGTTCGCGCCGGGGTCTATCTGGATCGAGCTCGTGCCCAGTGATGTGGGCGAAATGAAAGGATCTTTCTCCTATGAGAAGTAAGCGCGCCGTTCTTCTGGCGGCCGTCCTCGCAGGCGCACTCCTCGCGACCGCCTGCAGCTCCGATGAAGAGATCCCGGAAGTGGCCGCGGAGGCGACCGCGTCTCCCACGCCGACCCCTGATCCAACGTGCCCGCTCACCGGTCAGGCACCCCCCGGCGGACTCAACCTGACGCGCCCCGCGATCGCGGTGAAGGTGGAGAACGACCCGGCCGCTCGGCCGCAGTCCGGCCTCGAGATGGCCGACATCGTCTTCGAGGAGCGCGTCGAGGGTGGGATCACCAGGTTCATGGGGATCTTCCACTGTGGCGACGCTGAGGTCGTTGGCTCCGTTAGAAGTGGGCGCTTCGACGACCCGAAGATCGCTCTTCCATTCACGTCGCTGATCGCGGCATCGGGGTCGAACCAGATCGTCACCAACGAGATGGCCGAGAGGGGCATCCTCTATCTCGTCGAGAACACGACCGACGGCTTGTTCCGAGTGGGGTCCGGCGTCCACGATCTGTTCGCCAACACCAAGCTCCTGCGCAAGGCTGCGATGGAAGGGAAGCTCAAAGCTCCGAAGGAGGGGATCTTCACCTTCGGCGAGATCGCCAACAAGGCAAAGAAGGCTCGGTCGGTAAGCATGGGCTTCACCACGTCCAACACGATCGAGTATCGGTGGGAGGGAGAGGCCTGGGCCCGCTACGAAGCGGGCGTTCCATTCATGAGCGACGCCGGCCCCCAGATCGCGGTGCCAAACGTTCTCGTTCAACTGGTGCAGGTGGACAACTCCAACACGATCGTCGACGTCGCCGGGAATCCATCGACCGACATCACTTTGACGGGGACCGGCAAGGTCCTGTTGTTCCGTGATGGGAAGGTCATCAAGGGGACCTGGACGATCAAGAAGGAAGGGCACGCTCCCGCCTATACCGACACCAAAGGCGAGCCCCTCGTGTTTGCCGAGGGGCCGATCTGGATCGAGCTGATCCCCAACGATGTCGGTGAGATCAAAGGCATGGTCTCGTTCTCCAAGTCCCTCGCCCCCTAGTGAGTCTCGGCGGTAAGATTGAGGTCCGGCTCAGGTTTTGAGCCCAGACCTACGGAAGGAACACGACGATGTCCGACACCCAGAGAGAGACGGGTTCTGCACGGGTGAAGCGGGGCTTGGCCGAGATGCTCAAAGGCGGCGTGATCATGGACGTCACGAACGCCGACCAGGCCAAGATCGCGGAGGACGCCGGCGCGGTAGCCGTCATGGCGCTCGAGCGAGTCCCCGCAGACATCCGCGCGGAAGGCGGGGTCGTCCGCATGGCCGATCCCGAGAAGATCGCCGGGATCGTCGACTGCGTGTCGATACCGGTCATGGCGAAGTGCCGCATAGGGCATTTCGTCGAAGCCCAGGTGCTCCAGTCGCTCGGCGTCGATTACATCGATGAGTCCGAGGTCCTCACGCCCGCGGACGAGGCCAACCATGTCAACAAGTGGGACTTCACGGTGCCGTTCGTCTGCGGCGCCACGAACCTCGGAGAAGCCCTCCGCCGTCTTGGAGAAGGAGCGGCGATGATCCGTTCGAAGGGCGAGGCCGGAACCGGCAACGTCGTCGAGGCGGTGCGTCACATGCGCTCGATCACATCCGAGATCAAACGTCTCGCGACGCTCGGGGGCGAGGAACTGATGGCCGCTGCCAAAGAGCTCCGGGCCCCTTACGAGCTTGTGCGTGAGTGCGCCGAGACCGGAAGGTTCCCCGTGGTGTTGTTCACTGCGGGTGGGATAGCGACTCCCGCAGACGCCGCGCTGATGATGCAGCTGGGGGCCGACGGGGTGTTCGTCGGGTCCGGGATCTTCAAGTCCGGTGATCCCGTAGCGCGCGCCCGGGCGATCGTCGATGCCACCACCCATTACGAGGACGCGGACATGATCGCCAAAGTTTCGCACGGGCTTGGTGAGGCCATGGTCGGGATCAACATCTCGGACATCCCCGAAGGCGAACGTCTGGCTACGCGAGGCTGGTAGTGAAGGTTGGCGTACTGGCTTTGCAGGGTGACGTGCGCGAGCATGCCCGCTCGCTCGAAGCTGCCGGCGCCACCGCAGTGCAGGTCAAACGTGACGATCAGCTGGCCGGGGTCGATGCGCTCGTGATCCCCGGTGGTGAGTCGACCACGATCGGGAAGCTCCTCGACCGATTCGATCTCCTGGGACCTTTGAGGGAGCGCATCGACTCGGGTATGGCGGTCTACGGGACCTGCGCAGGGCTCATCCTTCTCGCCCGAGAGGTCGTCGGCCGAGAAGATGCTCCCTTCCGCATCCCGGCGCTCGATGTGAGCGTCAGGCGCAATGCCTACGGGCGTCAGGTCGATTCGTTCGAGACGGATCTTCGAGTGAAGGGCTTCGACGAGCCGCTCCACGCGGTGTTCATCCGTGCGCCGTCGATCGAGGCGGTGGGGGAGGATGTCGAGGTGCTCGCGGAGCACGAGGGAGCGCCGGTGTTCGTGCGACAGGGGAACCTGCTCGCGTCCAGCTTCCATCCGGAGATGACCGACGACGGGCGGGTCCATAGACTCTTCGTCGAGATGGCCGAGAAGAGTTGAGGGGTTAGATGTCTGGACATTCCAAGTGGTCCACGATCAAACGCAAGAAGGGCGCTCAGGACTCGCAGCGAGCGAAGCTGTGGGGGAAGCTGCTGCGCTTCGTCGAGGTCGCCGCGCGCGAAGGCGGCGGCAACATGGAGGGAAACCCGACGCTCGCGACCGCGGTGCAGAAGGCGAAGGCCAACTCTGTAACCAACGACAACATCGAACGAGCCATCAAACGCGGGACCGGCGAGCTCCAGGGCGAAACGTATGAGGAGACTTCGTACGAAGGATACGGACCCGGTGGGGTCGCGGTTCTCGTCAGGTGCCTGACCAGCAACCGGAACCGGTCCGCGCAGGATGTGCGCTCTGCGTTCAACAGTCACGGCGGGAAGCTGGCCGAGCCCGGTGCGGTCGCGTGGATGTTCGAGTCCAAGGGTCTCGTGATCGTCGGGGCCGCCTCCACGAGCGAGGACGATGTCTTCTTGATCGCCGCCGACGCGGGGGCCGAGGACGTCCGGCCTTCGGAAGAATCCATCGAGGTGATCACCCCGACCGACGCCATGAAGGCGGTGCGCGATGCGCTCGAGGGGGCCGGGATGACCGTCGAATCGGCCGAGCTCACGATGATCCCCAAGACCACCGTCGCGGTGGAGGGCTCCGATGCCAAGAAGGTCCTGAACCTGATCGACGAGCTCGACGAGCTCGACGACGTCCAGGAGGTCTTCGCCAACTTCGACATCTCCGACGACTTCCTCGCATCGCTGGCCTGAGGTCTCCGGGTCAAATCCGCGCGGGCGTCGCACCCCTGAAGTAACCTACGAACATGCGTTCGATTGGGGCTGTTACGCGGGTTCTGGGCATCGACCCAGGCCTGACCACGACCGGCTTCGCCGTCGTCGAACGTTCGGCGGGCAAGCTGCGGGCGGTGATCCATGGGGTGATCCGGACGCCGAAGGAGCAGCCGGTCGCCGAGCGTCTGCTGTCACTCCGTCTCCAGCTGATCGACGTGATCGCGGCCCATTCGCCTCAGGGTCTCTCCCTCGAACGTGTCTTCTTCAACGTCAACGTCAGGACCGCCATCTCCGTGGGACAGGCGTCGGGGGTGATCCTGGCGACCGCGGCGGAGCACGCTCTGGTGGTCACTCACCACAGCCCGACCGAGGTGAAGAGCTCGGTGGCGGGCTACGGGGCGGCGGACAAGCGTCAGGTTCAGGACATGGTGGTTCGCCTCCTCGGGATGAGCGAGCCACCCAAGCCGGCCGATGCCGCAGATGCGTGCGCTTTGGCCATCTGCATGTTGAACTCGAGTGGACTCAACCGCGCGATACAGGAGGCACTTAGATGATCGGGTTCGTCGAAGGAACGGTCACGGGTAAGTCGCCCGACGGTTGCTTCGTGAACGTCGCAGGGGTCGGCTACAAGGTGTCGTGCTCGACGACGACGCTGACCGCACTTCCTCCCGAGGGTGGCACCGTGCGGCTGTGGACGCATACGCACGTGCGTGAGGACATACTTGCCCTGTACGGATTCCTTACCCCGGCGGAACAGGGGATCTTCGAGGCGCTGCTGTCCGTGTCCGGGGTCGGCCCCAAGGTCGCCCTGCAGGTGTGCTCCGCGTTCACCCCGGAAGACTTCCGCCGCACGCTCGCGACCGACGACGTTGCCGGTATCTCGTCGGTACCGGGCATCGGTAAGAAGACCGCACAGCTGATCATCCTCGACCTCAAGGAGAAGCTGCACGTCCCCGACCTCCAGGTCGTCGGCTCGGCCCCGGACGCGTTGTCGAAAGCGCGGTCTGCGCTCGAGAACCTTGGGTACTCGCCCGCCGAGGTGCGGGGGGCGCTCAGTGAGAGCCCCACCACGTCGGTGGATTCGGTCGAGGACGTCGTGAAGTCCGCCCTCAAGGTCCTCAGCCGGTGAGCGACGACGCGGTCCTCGCCGCCGCCGCCGATCCGGTCGAGCGTGAGACCGAGGGATCGCTGAGGCCTCGGGACCTCATCGAGTTCGTCGGTCAGCCCGAGCTGAAGGTTCACCTGGGGATCGTGCTCGAAGCGGCCCGCGCGAGGGATGAAGCGGCCGGTCACCTTCTCCTTAGCGGACCTCCCGGCCTCGGTAAGACGAGCCTCGCCCACGTCATCGCCAACGAGATGGGGGCGGGGTTCCGGCCGACCTCGGGACCGGCTCTCGAACGTGCCGGCGACCTCGCTGCGATCCTCACCAACCTCGAAGACGGAGACGTGCTGTTCATCGATGAGATCCACCGTCTGCCCCGGGTGGTCGAAGAGGTCCTCTACCCGGCGATGGAGGATTTCCAGCTGGACCTCGTGATCGGAAAGGGCCCGAGCGCCCAGACGATCAGGCTCGACCTCAGGCGCTTCACGCTGGTCGGCGCAACGACCCGGGCGGGCCTCATCACCGGGCCACTCCGGAGTCGTTTCGAGCTCACCGAGCGCCTCGATTACTACCCGCCGGAAGATCTCGTGAAGATCATCACTCGGTCCGCCAGCATCCTCTCGGTGCAGGTCGACGACGAGGGATGCCACGAGATCGCCCGCCGCTCGCGCGGGACCCCTCGCATCGCCAATCGACTGCTTCGCCGGGTGAGGGACTACGCCCAGGTCCGCGCCGACGGGATCATCGATGGAGACATCGCCCGGACCGCACTCGAGGTGTTCAAGATCGACGAGAGGGGTCTCGACCGGGTCGACGGAGCGATCCTCGACGCGCTGATCCGGCGGTTCCGAGGCGGTCCCGTGGGGCTTTCGACACTGGCCGTAGCGGTGGCCGAGGAGCCGGACACGATCGAGGATGTCTATGAGCCGTACCTCATGCAGCTCGGGTTCCTGCGCCGGACGCCGCGGGGCAGGGTGGCTACCCAGGCCGCGTTCGCGCACATCGGGGCCGAGGTACCCCGGGGGGCCGAGGCGGCACGTCTCTTCGACTCTTAGGCTGAGGCAGAGTAAGATTCCGACCCGAGCCGCATGAGCGGCTCTGTTCGCGTGCCGGACCCGTGTCGGATCTAAGGGCAACGGTTCGAACGCCGGGCTAAGAAAACTCAGAAGGAGTGGAAGTCGTGCAAAGTGGAGCCTCCAGCCTGATCTTCATCGCGTTCCTGGTAGCGATCTTCTACTTCATGTTGATCAGACCCCAGAAGCGCAGGGTCCAACAGCACCAGCAGCTCATCGCCGCCATCACCGAGGGCGACGAGATCGTGACCATCGGCGGCATCTTCGGGGTCGTAAAGATGATTTCTGATGCCTATGTGGAGGTCGAGATCTCTCCAACAACCACGATCCGGGTCGTCAAGTCGGCGATCGCGCGGAAGGTCAACGACGAAAGCGAAGAGTATGAGGCCGACGAGGAAGAGACAGGAGACGGCACGGAGTGAGGGACGCAGCGGGGGCTCCGGGCAACGAGCCGGTTGATGCCCTCGGGCGCACGATCAAGGACGTACAGCCGGTTCACCCGGCCGAGACTCCCGAGCCGATCGGGGAGAACTCGGGGGTCTCTCTCAAGAACGTTCAGGACCATGAGGGTGTCAGGACGTTCATCTCTCTGGCGGACCGTTACCTGGGCGAGATCGGCTACACGGAACACGGCTTTCGACACGCGGGCCTCGTCTCGAACATCTCCTACAACATCCTGAAGCGTCTCGATTTCCCGGATCGGATCGCCGAGTTAGGCGCCATCGCCGGGTACCTCCACGACCTGGGCAACTTCGTGTCGCGGTCGATGCACTCCCAGACGGGAGCCGCCATCACTTACGACCTTCTGCGTGACCTGGGGATGACCTACGGCGAGATCGGCGTGATCCTCGCCGCCATCGGCAACCACGAAGAGGAGTTCGGGCATCCGGTCAACCCCGCCGGGGCTGCGGTGATCGTGGCGGACAAGTCGGATGTCCACCGGAGTCGCGTCCGGGCCAAGGACGTGACCACCTTCGATATCCACGACCGGGTCAACCACGCGGTCGAGCACTCGTTCCTCCGGGTGGACGCGGAGGCACACACGCTCACCCTGGAGCTTGCCATCGACACCGAATTAGCAGGCGTGATGGAGTACTTCGAGATCTTCCTGTCGCGTATGGTGATGTGCCGTCGCGCCGCGGAGTTCCTCGAGTGCGACTTCAAGATCGACATCAACGGGTCCCAGTTGCTCTAGGGGCGTCTAAGAAGGGGATGTATTGAAGCTGGTCACGGTCGGGGCCGAAACCCCCGCGGGTAGTGTGGCCGAGGTTGAGGACGGGGTTTCAACTCCGGCCCCGAAGCAGACAAGCTCGCTGGTGTCCTCACGACCTCCGGCCAGAGGCCGGGCCGGGTCGAAGAAGGCCAAGCGGAGAAAGAGGCGATGAGGGAACCGATGTCTCACCCACAGAACCACGAGTGGCTGAAGGATCACATCCGCGACATCCCGGACTTCCCCAAGGAAGGGATCGTCTTCAAAGACATCACTCCTCTCCTCGCTGACAAGAAGGCGTTCAGCTACACGATCGACGCGATCGCCCACCATTTCGACAGGGATGACATCGACAAGGTTCTTGGCATCGAGGCGAGGGGGTTCATCGTTGCAGCGCCCCTCGCATACCGGATGACGGCGGGGCTGATCCCGGTACGGAAGAAAGGGAAGCTGCCGTGGAAGGTCGAGTCGCAGGACTATCAGCTCGAGTACGGGGTGGACTCGCTCGAGATGCACAGCGATGCGGTCACGGAAGGCGAGCGGATCCTGATCGTCGACGACGTGCTCGCGACCGGTGGGACGGCCAACGCCGTCGCGCGTCTAACCGAGCGCTGCGGTGGCAAGATCGCGGGGATCGCAACCATCATGGAACTGTCGTTCCTGAATGGCCGCGATGCGATCAAAGACTATGAGTTCTTCTCGCTGATCTCGTTCTAATCGTTTCCAAGAGTGTCAAAGGGGCAGTCATAGGGGTAAATGGGTCTACCCCCTGTCCACGCGGGCTTCGTACTTCTAGAGTTCGCGAGGTGAACGTCCAGCCCGCCCGGCAACGCCGGTCTCTCAAGTACATCAGGCTCGCGGCTTTTCTGGCCGGCCAGGTCGCGAACGTCGCCCGCATCGAGATGACCGCCGAGGAGATCGAGGACCTGGTGGGGGAGAAGCTCCCTCCGGGGGCGAAGTTCCCGTCCTGGTGGCGCAACGATGTTCGCAAGATGCATGCGCGGGCCTGGCTGACGGCCGGCTGGGAGGTCGACGGTTTCGACCCCGGCGGAGAGGGAGTCGTGTTCGTCCGTCGTTCGGCCCCCTGATGCCGAAGTCGTTCATCCGTTCCCCTTTACAATGAGTCATGGCCACTTCGCCAGATGTATCCGGGTCTGACCGGGTCGAAGAGAGCACTCAAACACCCACGAAGCATCCCGCCAGGGGAGTGAAGGCCGTCATCCAGAGGGTTCGCCCTCCTCGGACCCCGACCCCGCCTCTGCTCGACAAGATCCTGAAGGAGGTCAGGTCCCGCCGTCCCAAGGCCGATCTCAAGACGATCGAGCGCGCCTTCGAGATCGCCGACCACTGTCACGCAGGCCAGCTGCGGAAGTCGGGGGATGCGTTCATCACCCATCCCCTGGGGGTCGGTCTCATCCTCGCCCAGTTGGGCATGGATGAGGCCACCGTCGCTGCCGCGCTCCTCCACGACGCGGTCGAAGACACGGACCTGACGCTGACCGAGGTAGAGGAGTCTCTGGGATTCGAGATCACTTCTCTCATCGACGGCGTGACCAAGCTCGACAAGATCCGCTTCCGCTCCGCAGAGCAGGGTCGCGCAGAGAACCTCCGCAAGATGATCGTGGCAACCGCGAAAGACGTGCGGGTCATCCTCATCAAGATCGCCGACCGACTTCACAACATGCGTACGCTCGCTCCTCTCGCGGCCGGCAAGCGCGAGCTGATCGCACGGGAGACCCTCGAGATCTATGCACCGCTCGCGCACCGGCTCGGTATGTATGCGATCAAGTGGGAGATGGAAGACCTCGCCTTCGCGACCCTTCATCCGAAACGCTTCGAAGAGATCGCCTCGCTCGTCCAGCAACGCCAGCCGGAGCGCGAACGCATGCTCGGCGAGGTGTGCGAGCAGATCACCAGGAAACTGGCAGAGGTCAAGATCAAGTCTGAGGTTTCGGGCAGGCCGAAGCACCTCTATGCGATCTACGAGAAGATCGTCCTTCGGGGGAAGCAGTTCGACGAGATCTTCGATCTCGTGGGGGTCAGGGTCGTCGTCGAGTCGGTCAAGGACTGCTACGGCGCGCTTGGCGCGCTGCACACGATGTGGACGCCCGTTCCCGGCAGGTTCAAGGACTACATCGCGATGCCGAAGTTCAACATGTACCAGTCGCTTCACACGACGGTGATCGGTCCCTCCGGCCGGCCGATGGAGATCCAGATCCGCACACAGGAGATGCACAGGGCCGCCGAGTTCGGGATCGCCGCGCACTGGCTCTACAAAGAGCAGAAGCACGGGAAGGTCTCGGAGGAAGAGATCGCCTGGCTCCAGCGGATGATGGACTGGCAGCGCGAATCGGCCGACCCCAAGGAGTTCCTCGACCATCTCAAGATCGATCTCTACTCCGACGAGATCTTCGTGTTCACGCCCAAGGGTGATGTCATACCGCTGCCTCGAGGAGCCACCTCTCTCGACTTCGCGTATGCGATCCACACCGAGGTCGGACACAAGACGGTGGGTGCGCGGGTTAACTCTCGCCTGGTCGCTCTCACGTACGAGTTGAGCTCGGGGGACACAGTCGAGGTGATCACCAGCAAGGGGCCGTCCGGGCCGTCGCGTGACTGGTTGCAGATGGTCAAGTCACCCCGGGCGCGCAACAAGATCCGTCAGTGGTTCGCGCGCGAACGCAGGGAAGACGCTCTGTCGCAGGGCCGCGACCAGCTCGTCCAGGCGATGAGGAAGCAGGGCCTGCCCGTGGACAAGATCACCAAAGGCGATCTCCTCACCCAGCTGGCCTCGGAGCTCAAGTACCCGGACCTCGACGCGATGTTCGTTGCCGTTGGCGAAGGGCACCTGTCCCCGCAGTCGGTGACCACGAGGGTCATCCGACTCTTCGAGCCTGAGCACGACGAGCCCGAGGAAGTCATCGAAACGCGCCCCAAACGGCGTCCGTCCAAGCCGCGCGGCAAGGGCGTGATCGTCGAGGGCTTGGATGATCTCCTCGTACGCTTGGCCCGCTGCTGTACGCCGGTCCCGGGCGATCAGATCGTCGGGTTCCTGACCCGCGGACGCGGTGTCTCGGTTCATCGAGTGGACTGCCCTAACGCCAAGGCCCTGCAGCTGATCGACGAGAACCGGATGATCAAGGTCTGGTGGGACAACCGGCAGCAGGGAACCTTCATGGCCGCCATCCAGATCGAGGCGCTCGACCGGACGAAGCTTCTCCGAGATGTCACGGCGTCGATCTCCGACGTCGGTGTCAACATCTTCACGTCGACCACTCGTTCGGGCCGCGACGGGATCGCCGTGCTTACGTTTAGTTTCGAGCTGGCGGATCCGAGCCATCTCGAGCACGTGATCCAGGCGGTGCGCCGGGTGGATTCTGTCTTCGATGCGTATCGAGTCGTTCCGAACGCCGCGCGGAACTGATCTGAACGGCACACCGGTGAAGCGAACGGCCCTCCTGATCCTCGCGACGCTTCTCGTCGCCGGAGCCGTTTCCGCGTGTACCAGCACGGAGGGCACGGACCCGCTCCCGTCCACAGCCCGGGCCGCCGACGAGTTCATCGATGCCCTGGGCAAGATGGATCACGAAACCCTGAGCTCGCTCTTCACCGAGAGCGCGAGCGCCGAGTGGCCGGCGGAGAAGCTCAGACGGTGGCTCAAGCAACGGCTGGACGAGGGCCTGATTGACGAGATCGTGGTCCATCGTTCCGCCACACCTCCTCAACCGGCAAGGGTAGAGACCGAAGAGGACGAGCTCGCGCCGGCCTACGAGGCGGTGCCGGTGAAGTACGAGGTGCTCTACAACTCGGGCGCGACGCCCGAGACCGTGTCGTTGTCGGGGATCTTCGAGTTGAGCCTCGATGACGAGGGCGAACGGTGGCTGGTGGAGTGGTCTCCGGAGCTTCTGTGGCCGGGCGTTGATGGCGCGACCCAGTTCGGCGTTCTCACCAAGTGGTCGAAGCGTGCTCCGATCAAGGACCGAGACGGACGGGTTCTGGCGAAGGGAGACGCGGCGAAGCGAACGTATCCGTTTGGGACGCTGGCGGGAAGCACCATCGGCCACATCGAGACGGTCACCAAGAAGGAAGCGACGGAGGACCTCGAGGAAGGAGCCCTCGTCGGTGGGTCCGGGCTGGAGGCGGCGTTCAACGAGCAACTGTCGGGTACGCCGACGGTCCATCTCGCGATCGTCGACGGAGACGGGAAGCCCATCGAACGCTACCCACCGGTCCCCGGGATCCCCGGTGAGACGCTCAGGACCACCCTCGACGTCGAGGTCCAACAGCGCGCGGAAGCCGCTTATCCACCCGACGAGGTCGGGGGAGCGGTCGTGATCCAACCCGCGACCGGCGACGTACTGGCGGTCGTCGACTCGTCGGAGTTCGGACCCGGCAACTACGTCGGCGCGACCGGAGTGGCACCGTTCAACCGGCCGCTGGTCGGCCGGTATCCGCCGGGGTCCACGATGAAGGTGATACCTACCTCCGCGGCCCTCGACACCGGGCTGATGACACCCCAGACGACCCTGTCCGGACCGGCGGAGTACAAGGGGGTCCGGAACTTCGAGTCGTCGGCGTACGCTAGCTTGTCGCTCGCCGACGCCGTCAAGTTCAGCGTCAACACCGCCATCGCTCAGGTTGCCGAAAGGCTCGGAGAGAAACGGCTTACGAAGTACGCGGAGCGGTTCGGCTTCAACCAGGAGCCCCGGAACCTTCTCCTGGTCGCCGAGTCCCAGTTCCCACCCCCCGCGGGGAGCCTTAGCGACCTCATGTGGAGCTCTATCGGCCAGGCGCAGGTGCTTGCGACCCCACTACAGATGGCGTCCGTCGCCGCCACGATCGCCAACGACGGCGTTCGCATGGAGCCACGTTTCTCCCTCGACGAGCGGAAGAGGGGCACGCGGGTCATCTCCCGACAGACCGCGGCCGAGGTGACTGCGATGATGGAAGCCGTCGTCCAGGGAGGTACCGGTACGAACGCGCAGATCGCCGGGGTGAGCGTGGCGGGGAAGACGGGGACAGCGGAGGTCGATGTTGCAGGTAAGCGCCAGAACCACGCGTGGTTCATCTCCTTCGCTCCTTCGAGTGCCCCCAGGATCGCAGTAGCGGTGGTCTCCGAGTACGGAGGAGTGGGAGGGCAGGTGGCCGCTCCGATCGCGAGACAGATCTACCTCGGCGTGCTGCCCGTCGCTCCATGAGGCTCGTGATCCAGCGCGTGAGCCGCGGGAAGGTCACCGCCTCAGACCGTGTCACCGGTGCCATCGGGGAGGGTTCCGTCGTGCTCATCGGTATCTCCCCGGAGGACACCACCTCAGAGGTCGCCTGGGCGGCCAGTAAGATCGCGAACCTGAGGATCTTCGAGGACGACGACGGGAAGATGAACGTGTCGCTGGTCGAGAAGGGCGGTGAGGTACTACTCGTGAGTCAGTTCACGCTCTACGGGGACGCCCGCAAGGGCCGCCGTCCATCGTTCATCGGCGCCGCCCGCGGCGAAGAGGCGAAGGCGCTCTACGAGGCGGTGGCGGCCGCGCTTCGGTCCGAGGGGATCAACTGCGCGACCGGAGAGTTCGGCGCATCGATGGACGTCGAGCTGGTCAACGCAGGTCCCGTGACGATCCTTCTGGACTCCGAAAAGACCTTCTGAACGAGCGGCCTGACGGAGCGGCTCTGAAGTCAGTCTTTCAGCACCCTTCGAGCGGCGTCGAGGATCGCGTCGGGGGTCAGGCCGTACTGCTCGAGCAGCTCATCGGCCGTCCCGGACGTCGCGTAGGTATCGCCGACGTCGACGAAGGCCATCCTGGTGGGGCTCCGCTCGGCCGTGACCAGGGCAACGACCGATCCGAGACCCCCGTGACATAGGTGTTCCTCGGCGACCACGATCCCCTTGGTCTCGTGCGCGGCCTTCTCGATCGCGTCGGCATCGACCGGTTTGACGGTGTGCATGTCGAGCACGCGCGCCTCGATCCCTTCTTCCTTCAAGCCCTCGGCGGCGTCGAGCGCCATGGCGACCATGATCCCGTTCGCGATGATCGTGACATCGTCTCCGTCTCGGAGCGTGTTTGCCTTCCCGATGTGGAACTCCGAAGGGTCGTCGTAGAGGATCGGGACCTTCGGGCGACCGCAGCGCATGAACGCAGGACCCGGACGTTCGATCAGAGCCTTGGTCGCCGCCTTCGCGCTCGGCGCATCGGCGGGGACCACAACCGTGAACCCGGGGAGCGCGCAGGCGAGTGCGATGTCCTCGATGGCCATCTGGGATGGTCCGTCCTCTCCGATGGAGATCCCGGCGTGGGTTCCGACCAGCTTCACGTTCTGATTCGGGAACGCGACCGACATCCTGATCTGGTCGAAGGCATTCGATAACAGGAAGGTCGAGAAAGAAGAAACGACGGGGATCTTGCCAGTCGCCGAGAGGCCGGATGCGATCCCGATCATGTTCGACTCGGCGATGCCGGCGTTGAAGAAACGCTCGGGATACTTGTTCTTGAAGTGGTTCGTATAGGTGGAGTTGTTGACGTCCCCGTCGATGACGACCACGCGCTGGTCGGTCCCGGCCTCCGCCAGAGCTTCCCCGAACGCTTCTCTCGTAGCAGGACCTTCGGTGAACTCGATCCTGCTCAGTCCGAAGCTCATACGCTCGCTCCGATCTCTTCTAGTGCCTTGGCTTCTTCATCCGGCGGGATCGGCTTGCCGTGCCAGCTCCCGGGATCCTTCTCGAGCAGGGACACGCCTTTGCCCTTGATGGTGTTGGCGACGATCGCCTGCGCCTTGCCCTCGACCTTCCTCGCCCAGTCGAATGCCTCGGCGACCTCGTCGAGAGAGTGTCCGTCGATGGTCTTCACCTCAAGGCCGAACGCCCTGAGTTTGTCCTCAAGGGGATCGAGCGGCTGAATCTCTTTGACCGCGGCGGTCTGTTGGTATCCGTTGCGGTCGATGATCAGCGTGAGGTTGTCGAGGCCGTGGTTGCCGGCGTGCATCGCCGCCTCCCAGATCTGCCCCTGCTCGCTCTCGCCGTCACCGATCATCACGTAGACCCGGGCGTCCTTGCGATCGAGCTTGAGGCCGAGGGCGTGGCCGATCGCGATCGAGAACCCCTGCCCGAGCGATCCGGTCGATGCTTCGACGCCGGCGAGTCGGTTCATGTTGGGGTGACCTTCCAGCGGTGAGCCGAGCCGGCGAAGGGTCATCAGATCTTCCCGAGGGAAGTAGCCGGCCGCGGCGAGCACTGCGTAAAGGCCCGGCGCGCCGTGTCCTTTCGAGAGGATGAAGCGATCCCGGTCCGGATCCCTCGGGTTCTCGGTGTCGTAACGAAGCACCCCACCGAAGTACAGCGTGGTGACGATCTCGACCATCGAAAGTGAGGTCGACGGGTGCCCTGAGCCTGCTTTCGTGGTGGAGGTGACGATGTCGTGGCGGATCTGACGGGTGAGCTCCTCGAGCTTCGCCCTGTCCTCCGTTCGAGCCTGTGGCATGTGCTCCCCCTGGTCGTCGTCAGTAGGCCACATCATAGGATGCTGGCATGTCAGCCGACCGCGTGCCTGTTCGCGCGCCCAAGGGGACCAACGACATCCTGCCGCCCGGATCGTTCCGGTGGCAGGAGCTGGTTCGCCTCGCCCAGGACAGTTTCGAGCGTGCCGGGTACGCGCCGGTGGAGACCCCTACCTTCGAAGACACCGCGCTGTTCGAGCGGGGCGTCGGAGAGACCAGCGAGGTCGTCACAAAGCAGATGTACACGTTCGAGGATCTCGGGGGACGGTCGCTCACGTTGAGGCCCGAAGGGACCGCCGGGGTGGTGCGGGCGGTGATCGAGCACAGCCTCGACCGGGGTCCTCTGCCGATCAAGCTCAACTACGCCTCGTGGATGTTCCGCCAGGAGCGTCCCCAGAAGGGTCGCTACCGTCAGTTCTTCCAGGTCGGGATCGAAGCGATGGGAACGGACCATCCGACGATCGATGCAGAAGTGATCCAGGTCGGCGACTCGTTCCTCCGCGCTGCCGGAGCTACTCCCACGCTGTTGCTCAACTCGATCGGCCACCTCGCGGACGACTGTCGTACGGGTTACAACCGAACCCTCGTCGGGTTCCTGAGAGATCACGAGGACGAGCTTGCTCCGGAGGACGTCAAGCGGATCGACACCAACCCGATGCGGACCTTCGACTCCAAGGAGGAGAAGACGATCGTGGTCATGGCTTCGGCCCCCGTAATCACCGACCATCTCTGCGATGCATGCACGGAGCACTTCGCTCAGGTGAAGGGTTATCTGGACGACCTCGGCGTCATCTACACGCTCGAACCGCGCCTCGTGCGCGGCCTCGACTACTACACGCGCACCGCGTTCGAATTCGTGTGGAGTGGGCTCGGGTCACAGAACGCGATGGGCGGAGGCGGCCGTTACGACGGCCTCGCCGAGATGCTTGGGGGTAACCCTCTTCCGGGCATCGGCTTCGCCCTCGGGGTCGACCGCATCCTGCTCGCCCTAAACGAGGAGCATTCTTCTCGAGGAACGCGGGAGCAGGAGGGTTTCCAGGGTGGTCCAAAGGTCGAGGTCTACTTCGTCGCGATCGGCGATGAGGCCGCGGGCGAGGCCCTCCGTCTAGCGACGCGCTTGAGACTCAGCGGCATCGGCGCGGACCTCGACCACGCGAGGCGCGGTATGAAGGGACAGATGAAGGACGCGGCGCGCTCGGGGGCCAAGTACGCGGCGATCTTGGGCGACGAGGAGCTGGCCGCAGGGCAAGTCACGCTGCGAGACCTCACCACCGGCGAACAAGAGCGCATCTCGATCACAGATCTGGAAGCGCGGGTGAGAACAGGATGATGAGAACCAATAGGGCGGGGGACTTGAGGGCCGAGCACATCGGCAGCGAGGTCGCGCTGTGCGGTTGGGTGCATACGCGCCGAGATCACGGGGGCGTGATCTTCATCGACCTGAGGGACGTCGCCGGGCTCGTGCAGGTCGTGCTCGACCCCGGGGTTCTGCCTCTCGCTGAGGAGCTTCGCAGCGAGTTCTGCATCCGGGTCGAGGGTGAGGTCAAAGCCCGCAAGGAGGGGACCGTTAACCCGAAGCTCGGGACCGGTGAGGTCGAGGTTGGGGCCGGCTCGGTCGAGATCTTGTCTCGCAGCGAGACGCCGCCGTTCCAACTCGACGAATACCACGAGACCGACGAGCAGTTGCGGCTCAAGTACCGCTACCTCGATCTGCGGCGCGACTCGATGCAGCGGAACCTCAAGCTGCGCCACGAGCTGATCTCGGCGATCAGGCGGTTCTTCGACGGCGAAGGCTTCTACGAGATCGAGACGCCGATGTTGACCAGGGCAACGCCTGAAGGAGCCAGGGACTATCTCGTCCCGTCGCGCGTTCACCCGGGACGGTTCTACGCCCTGCCGCAGTCGCCGCAGCTCTTCAAGCAGTTGCTGATGGTGGCCGGCTTCGATCGCTACTACCAGATCGTGCGCTGCTTCCGCGATGAGGACCTGCGCGCCGACCGTCAGCCTGACTTCACCCAGCTCGACATGGAGATGAGCTTCGTCGACCAGGAGGACGTCCTCGAAGTGACCGAGCGCATGTTCAAGAGCGTATGGAAGGAAGTCATGGGGGTCGAGCTCGCCGACTTCCCGCGCATCCCCTACTCGGAGTCGATGGAGCGCTACGGCTCCGACAAGCCTGACATCCGGTACGGCCTCGAGCTGACCGATCTCGACGAGGTCTTCGCCGCCACCGAGGCGCGCGTGTTCCGGTCTGTCCTCGACGACGGGGGAGCGATCAAGGCCATCACTGTCCCCGGGCAAGGTGGGCTCCCGCGTAAGCAGCTCGACGCGATCGTCGACGACGCCAAAGCCCTGGGAGCCGGGGGGCTCGTATGGGTCACTCTCTCTTCCGAGGGACTTAGATCTCCGATGGACAAGTTCTTCTCCGACGCGGAGCGCAAGGGTCTCGTCGAGACCGCGGCCGCGAGCGAGGGCGATCTGGTCCTGATCGTGGCCGACAAGCGCAAGAACGTCGTCTACAAGGTCCTCGGTGGTCTGCGGACGCGCCTCGCGGAACGCTTCGGGCACGTGCCGGCATACGAGCCGGAGAACCCCGACTATTGGAAGTTCGCGTGGATCGTCGATTTCCCGTGGTTCGACTGGAACGAGGACGAGGCCCGCTGGGACCCGATCCACCACCCGTTCACCGGGGTCGTCGAGGACACCGCCCCGTTCCTCGAAACCGATCCCGAGAAGGTGATCTCGAAGTCCTACGACATCACGCTGAACGGCTGGGAGCTCGCTTCGGGGAGCATCCGTATCCACGACCGAGACATGCAGTCGAGGGTCTTCAAGGCGCTTGGTATCTCGGATGAGGAAGCGAACGAGAAGTTCGGATTCCTCCTGGACGCGTTCAAGTTCGGGGCTCCGCCGCACGGGGGCATCGCTCCGGGGATCGACCGGATCGTCGCGCTGGCCGCGGGCGAGACCAACATCCGCGAGGTGATCGCCTTCCCCAAGACGCAGACGGCGTTCGATCCGCTGACGGGCGCGCCCTCGACCGTCGACGAGGCGCAACTGAAGATCCTGCACCTTCGCTCGACGGCGCCATCGCCGGACCAAGAGAGCTAGACCGGAGGGCCGGTCCTCCGGCGCCGCGGTCTCCCCGGCGGCGGTCGCTGTTTCGGGTCGGGCGGGGTCCAGGTCCTCGCCCCAGGAGATGGTGGCGCGCTCCGCAGCCGGGCACCGCGCATCTCATCCCCCTGGCCTTGAGCGCGGTGCGGACCCGCGCCGGGATCGTTCGTCCGGTGCCGGTGACGTTCTTGATGTCGACCCCATCGGTGATCAAGGCCGCCACCAGGGCATCCACCGCCAGCTCCCGGGCGGTCGCGGCCGGTACCGGCCCCACGCCTGCGATCTCACAGGTCTCCCCCTCGGCCACCGAGCCCCGCCGGAGCACCTGGTGATCGACCACCACGTGCACCAGCGCCTGAGGACCCGATCGCTCGGGGGATTCCTTGCAGTCCCTGACGTGGCCGGCGATCTCCACCAGGGCGTCGGCACCGTAGGCCTCGTAGGACTCCCTTCGTCCCTGCTTGCGAGCTTCGTGGAAGATCCGCTCCTTGACCCCTTCGAGCGCGGCCAGCACGGTGGCCCCGGCATCGGGGGTCAACAAGGCATCCATACGGAAGGCGCCATCGGGATCGCTCCAGTGCCGCAGCCGCCTCTTGTTGTGGATCCTCTGGTAGCGGGCGCTCTCGTCGGGAAGCGCCGCGGCTCTCACCTTGGCGCACCTCTCCTTGAGTCCGGTGAGTCCCTCGGTCTCCGCCGCTTTCAGAAGTTCACCCTCCGAACCCGGTGCCGCCGCTGCCGCCGAGGCGATCTCTCTCACCTGCGCTTCGGACAGATCTCCCTTGCGGAACTTCGCATCGGTCCCCGGGAGCTCGCTGAGCCTCGCCGCGGTCTCGAGCACCCCGACCGCCTGTCCGACCGAGGTCCCGGTGGCCTTGGCCATCCAGTGCGCGGCGCTCTTCTCGCCCGAGTGCCGCCACGCACCCGACTCCGCCACCCGGCGGGCGGCCAGGGCCTTGCCCGCGGCCGCCACCCGTTCGATGGCAGTGAATCTCTGGACCAGGCTCTGAGCGAGCGAGCTCTCGAGCACCTCAGGCTCGAGGCCTCCGACGACTCCCTCCAGGTCCTTCAACAGGCGATCCAGACGACCGTTCATAGAAGACATGCTAGTGAAGAGGTGAGACACGAAACGGGCTTCTTGTAGTGATTCCTGAGATTTCTCGACCGCATTCCAACCTACGAGGGCTAACCTCACTCCGTGGACCTGTTCGAGAGCGCCCTCGAGGACCGTTTCGGTGACTACGCGCCGCTCGCCGCGCGTATGCGTCCGCGCACGGTCGACGAGATCGTGGGTCAGATCCATATCCTCGGCGAGGGGAGATCGCTCCGCTCGTTGATCGCGTCGGGCGAGCTGTCTTCGATCGTCCTGTGGGGACCGGCCGGGACCGGCAAGACGACGCTTGCCAACGTGATCGCCGCGGCCACCGACGCTCACTTCGACCCGATGTCGGCGGTGTCGTCCGGGGTCAAGGACGTGCGTGAAGCCATCGAGGCGGCCAAGGACCGGCTCGGACAGCGGGGACGCCGCACGGTCCTGTTCCTCGACGAGATCCACCGGTTCAACAAGTCGCAGCAGGACGCGCTCCTCCCTGCGGTCGAGAACGGATGGATCGTCCTCGTCGGAGCGACGACTGAGAATCCATCGTTCGAGGTCAACTCGCCGCTGATGTCGCGGAGCCTCCTGTTCAGGCTCGAGGCGCTGGCGGAGGAGGAGGTCCTCGAGATCCTGAAGCGCGCGCTCGAAGACGAGCCTCGAGGTCTCGGGAAGCTGCAACTCGAGGTCACCCCAGAGGCCCTCGAGCACATCGCCCGCTCTTCGGGAGGTGATGCCCGCTCCGCGCTCAACGCGCTCGAAGCGGCCTCCGCCATGGCCGCCGGGACCGGGAAGATCGACGTCGACGTCGCGGAGGAAGCGCTCCAGCGACGTGCGCTTCCGTACGACAAATCGGGGGACTGGCATTACGACGTCATCTCGGCGTTCATCAAGTCGATGCGTGGATCCGATCCCGACGCGGCGGTCTACTGGATGGCCCGGATGCTGGACGCGGGCGAGGACCCGAGGTTCATCGCCCGTCGCATGGTGATCTTCGCCTCGGAGGACGTCGGGAACGCCGACCCGGTAGCCCTGCAGGTGGCGATCGCCGCCCATCACGCTCTCGAGTTCGTGGGGCTCCCCGAAGCGCGCATCAACCTGAGCCAGGCGACCACCTACCTCGCGCTGGCCCCCAAGTCGAACGCCGCTTACATGGCCATCAGCAAGGCGACCGAGGACGTGCAGAACCACGGCCCGCTCCCGGTCCCCAAGCACCTCAAAGATGCCCACGGCTCCGCGTCTCGACAGGTAGGGGCCGGCAAGGGCTACGAGTATCCCCACGCCCATGGGGGCTACATCGATCAGCAGTACCTGCCGGACCGCCTGAAGGACGCTCGCTATTTCGAGCCGATCCGGGGCCGCGAGGCCGAACTGGCAGATGAAGCGAAGGCCAGAACCGAGGGAGACGGTTCTCCGGAGTCCTAGCGACCCTGGCGCGTGAAGCCCTGGACGTTGATCCCTGTACCTTCGCCGCCGGAGCAAGTCGCGGATCCGGCGATGTCGATGCGGAGCACACCATGACCCGGATGGACGAGGTAGTGGAACGGGCCCTGGAACCCCTCGCACCAATTCGCCCAGAGGATGAGCGCCTGAGCCGGATGGGCATTGGTTACGACGACCCAAGGGGGCCCGAGGCTCTCCAAGTCGCGCCCCGAAGCGATGGCTCGGTCTCGTCCCCCGGCTCTGAGCTCCACCAAGAAATCTTTGAAGAGACGACACGATCCACTTCGAGGGTGCTTGAACGTAACCTCCGCCACGTAGCTGCCCAAGGCAGCGCCCCACTCGGTCTCCACGACAAGATGTTCAGCAGAGCACGCTTCGACTATCCGTCCAGCGCTCCGTTCCACGATCTCGAGACGTTCTCGAATTGACTCGAGCTCGGCTTCGAGGGCTTCGATCCGGGCTCCGATGTACCCGATCTGAACCTGGAGCGACGAGGCTCGTGCTGACTGATTTGTCTTCAAAGCCCTTTCGAGTCTGATCGCGGACCGGTTCCTGTTGGAGATAGCTCGCCCGAGCTGCAGCTGCACCTTCTCCATCGTGGCTTTGAGCGCCTTGACCTGTTCGAGCAGGTCGTCGTCGGGGTCGTGGGCGGGTGACGGGCTCGTTTCGTTCCGGACGTCTGGAGGCGAGGGGAGAGGAAGATCGAGCCCGCCCCGGAAGAGAGCTGCGGGGATCAGTAGGGCGAGGGCGGCAACACCTCCGTATCCAAGCTGCCGACGCCGGCGCGAGCGCCGTGCGCGTTCCATCGCCCTACCTACGTCGAGAGGCCTGCGGGGGCCGACCGACGCATCTTCCAGCAGTCTCTTCAGGTCACCCTGCATCAGCAACTCCCCTCAGATCCTCAATCCCAGGGCTGCTCCGAAGGCGGGATATCGCTTGGTGCGTGAGCGATTTAACCGTCCCGTCAGAGCACTCCATCAAGATCGCTACCTCCGAGATCGGGAGGTCGAGGTAGTACCTCATGACGAGCGCGGTTCTCTGTCTTCGTGGCAGCGACGCCACGGCCTGCCTGACCGCTTCTCGCGATGAGATGTCGGGCGCCGGACTCCCTTCGTCCCCCCACCCGTATCGCTGCTTCGCCCTTCTCTCGGCGGCCTTGCGACGGAAAAAGGAGTTGGCGAGATTGATCCCCACGCGGTGCACGTAGGCCTCCGGTGAGTCGGCCTCTCGAACCTTCTTCCAGTCCCGGCACACGATCGCGAGCGCATCTTGCGCCAGCTCCTCGGCAACGTCACCCCTTCCGCAGTACAGACTCAGAGAGCGCACCAGGCGCGGATGGACAGCTCGGCAGAATCTCTCAAGGTCTTCCAGGCCATGCTTAGCGCTCACGTCGTATTTCTAGACGAAGCTGGCAGGCGAAAGGTTTAGTTGTGCTGTTGGATCCTGCACGACAAGGCTAATCCGGGAGGTTCGGGTAGGGTCTAGCGATGATCAAGAGACTCTTTTGGATCGCCGTCGGGGCCGCCATAGCGCTCCAGCTCGACCGCTGGTGGCAGGCGAGGCGTGAGCACTTCACCCCGAACGCCCTGACCGGGACCTTCCTCGATTCCCTCAACCGGAAACTCGAGGAAAAGCCCCGTCAGGTTTAGCCGTCCACTAGGTAGTCTCATCCCATGAAGACCCGTGAGATCAGGGACCGTTTCTTCACCTTCTTCAAGGAGCGCGATCACCATCTGGTGCCGTCGTCTTCGCTGGTGCCCGGCGATCCCTCGCTGCTGCTCACGAATGCGGGGATGAATCAGTTCAAACCGTACTTCCAGGGCGACCAGAGCCCCCCGTTCCCCCGGGCGATGAGCGTGCAGAAGTGCTTCCGGACGACCGACATCGACGAGGTCGGCGACCACAGCCATCTGACGTTCTTCGAGATGCTCGGCAACTTCTCGTTCGGCGACTACTACAAGGAGAAGGCGATCCCCTGGGCCTGGGAGCTTGTTACCGAGGCCTACGGGCTCGATCCCGATCTTCTCTGGGCCACGGTCTACGAGACCGACGATGAAGCCGCGGAGATATGGCGCGACGGCGTGGGGATCGGACCGGACCGGTTCGTGCGCCGCGGTAGAACGGACAACTTCTGGGACATGGGTGTCGCAGGACCGTGCGGCCCCTGTTCGGAGATTTTCGTCGACCTCGGTGACTCCTATGGACCGCCATCGGACCTCGGACCGGTAGGGAACGAGGACCGCTATCTCGAGATATGGAACCTCGTGTTCATGCAGAACGACTGCAACGCGCAGATCGAGCCGGTGGCCGAGCTTCCCAAGAAGAACATCGATACCGGTGCCGGGCTCGAGCGGATCGCGATGGTCATCCAGAATGTTCCGACGCTGTACGAAACCGATACCTTCGTGGCTCTTATCGAGCGCGCCGAGGAGCTGACCCGGCAGAGCTACGGCAAGTCCGGGCCCGGCGACCGCGGTCTGAGGGTCCTGGCCGACCACGGTCGCGCGATGACATTCCTCATCGCCGACGGCGTGTTGCCTTCCAACCAGGAGCGCGGCTATGTCCTCCGCCGGGTCATGCGTCGTGCGGTGCGACATGCCCGCCTGCTCGGCCGGGGAGACGAGATCCTGCCCGAGCTGATCAACTCCACCATCGACCTGATGTCCGACGCGTATCCGGACCTCCTGGAGAAGAAGGACTTCATCATCGAGGTCGCGTCCAGCGAAGAGGAGAGGTTCTCGGGCACACTGAAGCAGGGGCTGTCGATGCTCGAGGATGAGATCGCGCGCGTATCTGATCGCGGGGAGGGTATCCCCGGAGACGTGGCATTCAAGCTTCACGACACCTTCGGCTTGCCGATCGACCTGACGCGCGAGATCGCCCAAGAGTCTCAGGTACCGGTCGACACGGAACGGTTCGAAACGCTGATGTCCGAGCAGCGGGCACGGGCCCGCGCGGCTCGCAAGCAGGAAGCGGTGGCCGAGGCAGGAGACGTGGGCGCTGGCCTCCTGGAACGGCACGGAAAGACCCAGTTCGACGGCTACGAACACCTGAGCGGCACATCGACGGTCATCGGGATCGCCGACGGGGGCAAGAGCGTGCCGGTGGCGTCGGAGGGGGACGAGGTCGAGATCGTCCTCGACGAGACCGTGTTCTACGCGGAGGGCGGGGGCCAGGTCGGCGACCGGGGCGAGATAGCTACGCCGTCCGGCCGGGCCGAGGTCTTGAACACCACCAGGATCGCCCCCGGCCTCACCGGTCATCTCGCGATCGTCAAGGCCGGCGAGATCCACGTCGGCGACAACGCGGAGCTGACGGTCGATGCATCGCTCCGCCGTAACGCCGAGCGCGCCCACACGGCCACGCACGTCCTGCACTGGATCCTCAGGGACCGCCTCGGCGAACACGCGACCCAGGCCGGTTCGCTCGTCGAGCCGGGGCGACTGCGGTTCGACTTCAACCATTTTGAACCCCTCGGGGACGAGCGGGTCGCGGATATCTCCCAGGAGTTGGAGGAGCGGGTTCTCCTCGATGACGACGTGAGGGCGTTCGAGACCAGCTTCGACTTCGCGAAGTCGATAGGAGCGATGGCGATCTTCGGTGAGAAGTACGGGGATTTCGTCCGCGTCGTCGAGGTCGGCGACTACTCGAAGGAACTGTGCGGCGGGACGCACGTTCCACACACAAGTCAGATCGGCGTAGCGGTGGTGACCAGCGAGGGCTCTGTAGGCGCCAACCTCCGGCGCGTCGAGGCTCTCGTTGGAAGCGACGGTCTCGACTACCTGACGCGCAGGGTAGCGGTTCTAGAGCGCGCCGCCGCCACTCTCAAGACGAACCCGGAAGAGGTCGCGGACAAGGTCGAGCGACTGCTCCAGACCAGCAAGGACATGGAACGCCGCCTGGCTGAGGTCGAGCGCCAGAAGGCGGCAGGGGACGCGGACTCGCTCGCCGGCGCGGCGGAGGATCTCGGCGGCGCGCGCCTCGTGGTGGCACGCCGTGACGATGGTGTCGACGCGCTTCGGCAACTAGCTCTGAGCCTCAGGGGGAAACTCGGTTCCGCGGTGGTGGTTCTCGGCACGGCGACCGACGGCAAGGCGAACCTCGTGGCCGCGGTGTCCAAGGATCTCGTGAAGAACGGCCTCTCGGCCCGCGACCTTCTGACCGAGGGAGCCAAGTTGCTCGGTGGAGGGGGCGGCGGGAAACCCGACCTCGCCATCTCGGGCGGGTCGAACACCGAGAACCTCGATCGGGCGCTGGAGGTCGTGGCGGCCGCAGCACGCGAGTCCCTCCGGGGATGATCCTCGGCATCGATCCGGGAGAGCGGAGGATCGGAGTGGCGGCGGCCGACCGGGAGACGCGCTTCGCCCGCCCCCTCGAGGTGATCGATGCCGCCTCTACCGATCCCGTCGCACGGATCGCCCTGTTGGTTCGGGACCTGGAGGTCGACCTGGTAGTCGTCGGACGACCCGTATCGTTGTCGGGCCGTCCCGGCCCATCGGTTGTGGCACGCAGTGGGTTCGTGGACTCGTTGAGGGAGGCCCTTGATGTGCTCGAAGTGCCGATCATCGAGCACGACGAGCGTTTGACCACGGTCGTGGCCGAGCAGGGTCTGCGGGCGGCAGGGGGTCGGGCTAAGGCGCGTAAGAAGGTGCTGGACGCCGTGGCCGCCCAGGTGATGCTGCAGGGGTTCCTCGATGGGGGTGGGGGATGACGAAGATGACTCGCAGGGGCAAGGTCGTCGTGATCCTGTTCGTGCTCTTGGGCCTGCTGCTGGTTCCGGTCGCGGGCGGTTACGTCTATCTCCGCTCGGTGGGGTTCTTCGGGTCGTCCGATCCCGGGCCGGAGGTCGAGTTCGAGATCCCCAACGGATCGGGGGCGGCCGAGATCGGCAAGATCCTCGAGGACAAAAGGGTGATCAAATCCGCCTTCGCCTTCCGGCTCGCCGCGTACTTCGACGGGGGCGCCGAAGACATCCAGGCTGGCAACTACGTGCTTCCCACCGGGCTTACCGCGCGCGACGCGTTAGAACGCCTTAAGGGCACGGGTCCAGCGGGCCAGCAGTACGTCACGGTCACCTTCCCGGAAGGATCGTGGCTCACGGAGATGGCGGACAGGATCGACGACGACACCCACATCTCGGGGAAGAAGTTCCTCCAGCTGGCTACGAGTGGGGCCATCAGGTCGAGCTTCCTGCCGGAAGGTGTGGATACGCTCGAAGGGCTCCTGTTCCCCTCGACCTATCAGGTGATCGAGAAGGACACGGCGAAGAGCGTGGTGAAACGATTCGTCGCCCAGTTCGAGGAGCAGGCGTCGACGCTCGACTTTTCGAAAGCGGGCGCTCTGGGATTGTCCGACTACGAGATCGTGATCGTGGCCTCGATGATCGAGGCCGAAACCCGGATGGACGAGGAGCGCCCCAAGGTTGCCCAGGTGATCTACAACCGCATCCGTGCAGGATGGACGCTGGGGATCGACGCAACGGTCCTCTACGCGCTCGGCGCCCGGCACGCGGTCCTGACCCAGAGCGCGCTCGAGGTCGACTCGCCCTACAACACGCGCAGGTACACGGGCTTACCTCCGACCCCGATCGGGGCGCCCGGCAGCGCTTCACTCGAGGCCGCACTGAACCCCACCGACGGGCCGTGGATGTACTACGTGCTCGCGGATTGCGATGGGAACCACGCCTTCAGCACCACGGACGCCGAGTTCCTCGAAGACAAAGCGCACTACCAGACACTGGACTGCGGATGAGCGAGTCAAGAGCATGACGCGCTCAGCGTCGCGTTTCGTGGGAGTCCT
>JAENWQ010000053.1 GCA_016649855.1 Actinomycetota bacterium
AGCCCTGCGCCCCCGGCCAGGGCCGACCAGACGTACATGACGATCACCGCCTGCCGGTGGCCGTGGCCGAGGTCCATGAGCCGGTGATGCAGGTGCTCCTTGTCGGCGTGGAAGAGGCTCCGCCTCCGTCGCGCGCGACGAACCACCGCCAGCAGCGCGTCGAGGATCGGTATCGCTATGACCAGCAGTGGTAGCAGCAGCGGGAAGTAGGCGAGGAAGGCCTCGGAGGACGACGCGCCGATTGCGGAATCGGCGGTGCCCACCCCGGCGATCGTCGCCGCGCCCAGGACGAGACCGAGCAGCATGCTGCCCGAGTCGCCCATGAAGATCTTCGCCGGATAGAAGTTGTAGCGGAGGAATCCGAGGGTGGCGCCTACGAGGATGATGCCGATCAGAGGAGCAGAGTAGGCAGGGATCGTAACCGCCTCACTGAGCCTGAACGTATAGATGAAGAACGAAGCCGCGGCGATCGAGACGATTCCGGCAGCGAGCCCGTCGAGGCCGTCCATGAGGTTGACCGCGTTCATCATGGCCACGAGCCAGAGAACGGTGACGATCACCGACACGTCGTCACCGATCGAAAGGTTCAACCCTGATGGCAAGAGCAGGAACTGGAACTTCACTCCTGCAAGGAACAGGATGCCGGCGGCGAAGACCTGGCCGGCCAGTTTGACGGAGGCCGGAAGCGGGTGGAAGTCATCCACGACCCCGAGGATGAATATGACGAGCCCCGCGAGGGCGATCCCGAGCGGAGCCGAGGACTGCGTGAAGAACTCCTCGAACTCGGGCATCGTGCTCGCCACTGCCCCGGCGATGAGGATGCCGGCGAAGATCGCCATCCCACCCAGCGTCGGGGTTGGGTTCGCGTGGACCTTCCTGTCGCTCGGCTGATCGATCGCACCGATCTTGATCGAGAACCACTTCACCAGTGGCGTCGCCACGAACGTGGCGATCGCGGCGATGAGCCCGACCAAGAGATAGGGGGTCATGGATGCAGCACCCTTATCCGGCTTCGGGGTACGGGCGGAACCTGGTCGTGAGCGCCCTGACTTCGGCGCGCACCTTCTCCTTGGTTCCCTCGGAGTCGTCCTTCAGCACCTGGGCGATAAGCGATGCAACCTCCCGAGTCTCGCCCTCTTTCATCCCGCATGTGGTGATGGCGGGCGTGCCGATCCGGATCCCGGACGCGATGAACGGCTTCTCGGGGTCGTACGGGATCGCGTTCTTGTTGACCGTGATGCCCACGTCGTCGAGGCGCGCCTCCGCCTCCTTCCCGGTGATGTTCACCGGCCGGAGGTCGACCAGCATCAGGTGGTTGTCGGTTCCGCCCGACACGATGCGCAGCCCCTCCGAGCTCAGCGCCTCCGCGAACGCCTTAGCATTGGCGACCGTCTGGTGCGAGTAATCCTTGAATTCGTCCGTCTGGGCCTCGCCGAACGCCACCGCTTTCGCGGCGATCGAGTGCATCAGCGGTCCGCCCTGCCAGCCCGGAAACACGCTCTTGTCGATTGCGCTTGCAAACTCTTCCTTGCACAGGATCATCGCTCCCCGGGGCCCGCGCAGCGTCTTGTGCGTGGTGGCCGTCACGATATCGGCGTACTCGACGGGGTTCGGGTGGGCGCCACCGGCCACGAGCCCGATGAAATGGGCAGCATCCACCAGGAACATCGCCCCGACATCGTCCGCGATCTCGCGCAGCGCGGCGAAATCCCACAGCCTCGAATACGCAGAGGCACCCGCAATGATCATCTTCGGGCGTTCCTTCTTCGCGAGATCCCTGATCTCGTCGTAGTCGATCAGCTCTGTGTCCTTGCTCACTCCGTAAGGGATCGCATTGAAGAGCTTCCCCGAGAAGCTGGCGAAGTGGCCGTGCGTGAGGTGACCACCGTGAGCGAGGGCCATCCCGAGGATCGTGTCGCCCGGCTCGAGGAACGCGAAGTAGGCGGCCGCATTGGCCGATGCGCCCGAGTGCGGCTGAACGTTCACGTGATCGGCGCCGAAGATCTGCTTGGCGCGCTCGATCGCGATCTCCTCGACGACATCGACGAACTCGCAGCCGCCGTAGTACCGCTTGCCGGGGTATCCCTCGGCGTACTTGTTGGTGAGCGGGGTGCCGAGAGCAGAGAGCACCGCAGGCGACGAGAAGTTCTCGGACGCGATCAGCTCGATCTTCGTGTTCTGGCGGTGAACCTCGGCGAGGATCGCTTCGGCAACCTTGGGGTCCGACTTCTCGAGGCCCGTCCAATCAAGCCAAGACTCAGTACTCATCGGCCACACTCCTCTTCCTCGATCGCTTTGATCTGGGCCAACCGTCCCTCGTGCCGGCCCCCTTCGAATCCCGTGTCCAGGAACGCATCGATGATCGCGAAGGCGAACGTCGGAGCCAGTACCCGGGCTCCGAGCGCGAGCACGTTCGCGTCGTTGTGCTCGCGCGCGAGACGAGCCATGAACTCGCTCTGGCACAACGCCGCCCGGACCCCGTGGACCTTGTTCGCTGCGATCTGCTCTCCTTGACCGCTTCCACCGAAGACGATGCCGAGATCGGCGTCACCACCGACCACGCGGCGTCCGACGGCGGCAGAGAAAGAAGGGTAGTCCACCGATCCCTCTGAATCCGTCCCTAGGTCCACGGTGTCATGCCCGGCATCTTCAAGGTAGGCCTTTACGGCGTTCTTGAGTTGGAAACCGGCATGGTCGGACCCGAGGGCGATTCGCACCCGGCGAGTCTAGTGCCCGGGACTCCCCGGGCACAGGACACGGACCAGGACCTCGATCCCGGCTTCGAGATCCTTGACCGTGCGCTCGTAGGACGAGAACGGGAGCCCGTAGGGATCGCCGACATCGAGGTCCCTCCGTGGCTCGGGGCGCTCGGCGGCCAGCAGCGCCGCCAGCCGTTCCCCGGGCGTCCCGTCCTCGGGGAGGCTCACCTTCAACTCCCCCAACTCCTTCATCATCCGCACCCGCGCGCCGGCGCCGGCGTTCCCTTTGAGGATCTCGGCCCGATGAACACTGGTCATCGCGACGATCAGATCCGCATCCCCGGCCGGATCGAACTCCCGGGAACGGTGGCTCGACAGGTCGATCCCGCGCCCGCCCAGTACCGAGACCGCGTCCGAGGTGGCGGGGTTCCCCATCCCCGCCCAGGTTCCGCTAGACGTCACCACGACCTCGCTGCATCCGCGGCGCTCCAGCTCGTGTCTGAGCATGGCTTCGGCCATCGGCGACCGGCAAAGGTTCCCGGTACAGACGAAATGGATGTGCATCCTGAATCGGTACCACATACCCACGCCGTGCTCACACCCTTGTGTCTTTGCGGTAGCGTCGCGATATGAGTGAGGCATGGGGTGAGTTGAAGGCGCGCCTGGAGGAGATCAGGGACCTGGGTAGCGCTCAGAAGCTATTCGAATGGGACCAAGCGGTTCTCCTTCCCGAGAAGGGGGGACGGGCCCGGGCCAAGGCCGGCGCAACCCTCGAAGGGGTCGCGCACGCGCGGCTGACCGACCCCGAGGTGGGAGTCCTCTTGGGCGAGCTTGAAGGCGATGACTCTCTGCCCGACGACCAGAAGGCGAACGTCCGGATCACGAGGCGTGAATACGATCGGGCGACCAAGGTGCCGCCTGCTCTGGTTAAGGAGATGGCCGAGCTCCAAGGCATCTCGTATCAGACCTGGACCAAAGCGAAACCAAAGAACGACTTCAAGATGATGCAGCCGTACCTCGAGCGACTCGTCGAGCTGAAGAAACAGGAAGCCGACGCGATCGGCTGGGAGGGCGAGCGCTACGACGCATTGATCGACGTCTTCGAGCCGGACATGACGACCGCCGAGGTCGAGAAGATGTTCGCGGAACTGGTCGACGGGCTCACCCCCCTCGCTCAGTCGATCCTCAACGCTGCAGGCGAGAAACCTGAGTTCCTGACCGCACCGTACGAAGAGGACAAGCAGATGGCGTTCAGCCACTGGCTCTGCGAGCAGATCGGGTTCGACACCAAGGGTGGAAGGCTCGATCAATCCCCTCACCCGTTCACGATCCAGATAGGACCCGGTGACGTCAGGCAGACGACCAGGACCGAACCCAACACTGTTCTCGACTCGATCTTCGCAACGCTGCACGAAACCGGGCACGCGCTGTACGAACAGGGCCTCCCGGAGGAACTCGAAGGGCTCCCTGCCGGCACGGTTTCGTCGCTCGGCCTCCACGAATCTCAGTCCCGGATGTGGGAGAACCAGGTCGGCCGCAGTCGCCCCTTCACAGAGTTCATGCTTCCGCATCTGAAGGACAAGTTCCCCAAGAACCTGGGTTCCGTGTCCTTCGAAGAGTTCCACCGCGGTGCCAACTACCCCGCTCGCACCTTGATCCGCGTGCATGCGGACGAGGTCACGTACAACCTCCACGTCGCGCTCAGGTTCGAGCTCGAGCTTGCGATGTTCCGCGGGGATCTGGCGGTCGCCGACCTTCCGGGCGCATGGAACGACCAGATGGAAAGCTTCCTGGGTATCAGGCCGGAGACCGACTCCGATGGCGTCTTGCAGGATATGCACTGGTCGATCGGGGCGCTGGGGTACTTCCCGACCTACACGCTGGGGACCCTCTACTCGGCTGCTTTCTTCGACAAGGCAGAGGCCGAGCTCGGGAGCCTCGACGACGACCTCAAGAAGGGCAACGGCTCGAGGCTACTGGGATGGCTCCATGAGAACGTCTTCCGGCACGCCTACCTGCGCGCCCCCAAGGAGATCGCCGAGGACATCATCGGGGGGCCGATCACGGCGGGCCCGTTCCTCGAGTACTTGAGGACGAAGTACTCGGAGATCTACGACACCGAGTTCTAGAACCTTTCGATATCCGCCAGGGAGATCGGTCCCTCCCTAAGGATCTCGATGCCGTCGAGAAGCGACACCAAGGACGACGGCGTGCCGTTGCAGACGCCGCTATCGAGGAACGCGCCAACTCCGGTCCCCAGGTACGCACGTGCCTCGTCGATGGTCGTCGCGGGAGGTTCGCCGGAGCGGTTCGCGCTGGTGACCGCCAGCGGTCCGGAGGCTCTCAGCACGCTCAATGCGACATCGTGAGCCGGGATCCTGACCGCGACCCCGCTCGCCGCGTCACCACCGAGGTCGGCGGTGAACCCGCGCGCGCGAGGAAGGATCAGGGTCAAGGGGCCCGGCCAGAAGCGCTCCGCCAGCAGTTCGGCGCGGCGATCGAACTCGACCACCTTTCGGAGCGCCGGGATGTCGGGGCCAAGGACCGGGACGGGCTTGTCCGCCGGACGACCCTTCAGGGCGAATAGCTTCTGCATCGCTCCCGGCGCGGCCAGATCCACCGCTACCCCGTAGACCGTGTCGGTCGGGATGACGACCGGTACGCCCGAGCCCAAGACCGCGATGAGGTCGTCGATATCCGTCACGGTTTTCTCGCCTCCGCGATCCGTTCACGGCCGGCGAGGTCGCGGTGGATCCGAACCTCAGCGTATCCACCGGCAGCCAGGGTGGTGCGGGTCGACTCGCCCTGTGCCTCCCCGATCTCCAAGACAAGCCATCCTCCCGGTTTCAGCCAGCAGCGCGCCTCGCGGGCGAGCTCGTCGATGACCGCAGTCCCGCGCTCGCCGGCGAACAGGGCCTGATGCGGTTCGTGGTCGACCACGTTGGCCGGAAGGGTGGCGCGGTCGGCTTCTGCGACGTACGGCGGGTTGGCGACGATCACATCGATCCCGTTACGAAGGTCACTCGGGAGGCCCGTCAGAAGATCACAAGCGATCAGCTCCACCTCGAGCGAAAGATCGTCACGGTTCATCTCGGCCCACCTCATCGCATCGGGCGATAGCTCGGTAGCCAGCACGCGCGCGTCGGGCCGTTCGTCCTTGATGGCGAGCGCGATCGCCCCCGAACCGGTTCCGACATCCACCACCACACCGCCATCCGGGATACGCGCCAGCGCGTGCTCGGTGACCACCTCGGTCTCAGGTCGAGGGACGAGGACACCGGGACCGACGTTCAACTCGAGGCGGCGGAACCCGGCTATCCCGGTCACGTACTGGAGGGGTTCGCCGGCCGTCCTCCTTCGGACGAGCTCGAGGGAGGTGGCCACCACCTCGTCGTCGAGCCGCGCCTTGGTCATCAGGAGCATCTCCCGATCCATCCCGGAGGCCGCCTCGATAAGCCATCTGGCTTCCGCCTCGGGACTCTCGATACCGGTCGCTTCGAGGATCTCGGCGATCCGTCTCTCGAGGTCGAACGGGGAGGTCACTCCCCTTCCTCTAGCCCCTTCTCGCGCCGGCTCGCGATCAGGTTGTCGATGAGCTCATCGAGATCGCCCTCGAGGACCTCCGGTAACCGGTGGGTGGTGTAGCCGATCCGGTGGTCCGTCACGCGGTTGTCGGGGAAGTTGTAGGTGCGGATCTTCTCCGAGCGATCGGCGGTCCTGACCTGGGCGCGACGATCCTCGGACATCTGCGCCATCTGCTTCTCCTGCTCTAGCTGAAGCAAACGGGCCCGCAGGATCCTCAGACCCTTCTCTTTGTTCTGGAGCTGTGACTTCTCGTCCTGACACGACACCACCTCGCCTGTCGGGAGGTGCGTGATGCGTACCGCCGAGTCGGTGGTGTTAACCGACTGACCGCCGGGGCCGCTCGACCGGAAGACATCGATCCTCAGGTCGTTCAGATCGAGGTTCACCTCGACATCCTCGGCTTCCGGCAAGACCACGACGGCAACCGCGGACGTATGGGTCCGGCCGCTGGATTCGGTGACGGGGACGCGCTGAACGCGGTGCACGCCCGCTTCGTGCTTGAGGCGGGACCACGCGCCCTTGCCCTTGACGGCGAAGGTGACCTCTTTGAAACCGTTGATCCCCGTCTCGTTGGCAGAGAGGACCTCGGTCTTCCACCTGTGTTGCTCCGCGTAACGGGTGTACATGCGGAACAGCTCTGCGGCGAAGAGGCCGGCCTCGTCTCCACCCGCGCCGGCGCGTATCTCGACGATCACATCCCGGTCGTCGAACGGGTCTTTGGGTTCCAGGGCTTTGATCAGTTCCTCGCCGAGACGATCCACGGCGGCGCGCTGGGTCTGTATCTCTTCCTCGACATAATCGCGCTCGTCGCCCCCGGAGCCTTTGAGCATCGCCTTGGCTTCGTTGAGATCGTCCTGGGCACCCTGGTACCGGCGCCACATCTCGACGACCCCCTTTAGATCGGAATGTTCCTTGCCCAGGGATCTCAGCTTGTCGGGGTTGGATGCCACCGAGGGATCGGCCAGCTCCAGTTCGATCTGTTCGAACCGGGCTTCGGTCTCCTTGAGCCGCGCCTGGACGGCGGCGCTTAGTTCCATAGAGGGAAGACTAGTGCCGTATCAGGAGACGGGAGCTTCGGGCGCGTCGCTCGCCGTTTCGTCCGGACCGGGTGCCACCGCCTGCATCGCGGCGATCGCCACCTCGATCTGATCGAGCGTGGGCGGCTTGGTCGTGATCCGCTGAAGAGCCAGCCCGGGAAGCATCGAGATCTTGAAGAAGAGGCTCTTCTCGTTGCGCGACGCCAGCTTGATCGCCTCGTACCCGAATCCGGCCAGCAGAGGGACCATCAACAACCGAAGACTGATCCGGGGCACCAAAGCGGCGGATAGGAATAGATCGAGAACGAAGTGGGCGATGATCGTGAGGAACAGCACGATGAACAGGAAATTGGTGCCGCACCTTACGTGGAGGGTCGAGTACTTCTCGTCGATCAACGCCGGCTCCATCGGATCACCGTTCTCGTACGCGTAGATCGTCTTGTGTTCGGCCCCGTGATACTGGAAGACTCGCTTGACGTCCTTGAACTGACCGATGAACAACAGATAGCCCACGAACAGCGTCAGCCTGATAGCGCCCTCGATGAGGTTGTATGCAAGGTCCCGATCGGCGGAGACGTTGAACAGGTTGCCCATGAGTTTGGTTCCCAGCACGGGCAGCATGATGAAGATCGCCGAGAACATGATCATCGCGAACCCGAGCGTCCACCCCAGCTGCTTCTCGGAGACCTGCTCTTCTTCCTCGAGCGCATGGTTGGCCGAAATCATCAGCGCCTTGATCCCGATCGACAACGATTCCCCCAACACCATCACCCCGCGAGCCAGCGGCCACTTCAGCCACGGATGACGCTCGGACATCTTGGGGAGCTCGTGACGTTCGACGACGATCGAGTCATCCGGTCGCCTGCAAGCGACCGACCACGACTCGGGGCCCCGCATCATCACGCCCTCGAGGACGGCTTGCCCGCCTATCGCAGGGCGCGCTCCTAGAGGATGAGAATGGATGTCCCCGTTGTCCCCCACTTGATCCCGGGTCTGCTACTCGGCGGAGGCTTCGGCCTTATCGGCCTCAGGCGCGGCCTCGGCAACCGCAGGCTTCTGCAGGTTCGCGTACCTCTTCTGGAAGCGCTCGACGCGCCCGCCGGTATCGACCAGCTTCTGCTTGCCCGTGTAGAAGGGGTGGCACTGGTTGCAGAGTTCGACGTGGAGCTCGGACTTGACCGAGCGAGTGGTGAAGACGTTCCCGCAGGAACAGGTCACCTTGGTCTCGTGATACTCGGGATGGATCCCCTGCCTCATGTCTCTTCCTTTTGCTCTGGCAGTTCGTCGAGACGAACTGCTATCTGCTCTGGCAGTTCGTCGAGACGAACTGCTTCTCTTGCTTTGCGTGCTTTCTCGTAGGCGACGGACGCCTTGGCCATCATCTTGAAGGTAAGGATGAGACCGCCCACCAGCCCGATGATAGTTAGCCACTGCGGCCAACCTAACCCCAGGAGCAACTATTCCCCCTTGGCCGGCGCCTTGGAGATCTCCTGGAGGAACTCGGCGTTGCCGCCCGTCGCCTTCATCTTGTCCACCAGCAGCTCGAGCGCACCGCCGTCGGCCAGTGCGTGGAGGACCCTCCTGAGCCTCCATACCAGCTGCAGCTCCTGGGCCGTGAGGAGGAGCTCTTCCTTCCTCGTCCCGGAGGCCTGGATATCGATCGCGGGAAAGATCCGCTTCTCGGACAGCTTGCGGTCCAGCCTCAGCTCCCAGTTACCGGTTCCCTTGAACTCCTCGAAGATGACCTCGTCCATCCGCGAACCGGTATCGACCAGCGCCGTCGCGATGATCGTGAGTGAGCCTCCGTGCTCGATGTTCCTGGCCGCACCGAAGAACCGCTTCGGCGGATAGAGGGCGGTCGAGTCGACACCACCGGACAGGATGCGTCCGGATGCCGGCGTCGCGAGGTTGTAGGCACGGGACAGCCTCGTGATGCCGTCGAGGAGGATCACGACGTCCATGTCCATCTCGACGAGACGTTTGGCGCGCTCGAGGGTGAGCTCGGTGACCTGGATATGGTCGTCCGAGGGGCGGTCGAAGGTCGAGTACACGACCTCGGCGTCCACCGAGCGCTGCATATCCGTGACCTCTTCCGGTCGTTCGTCGACCAGCAGCACCATCAGCTTGACCTCGGGGTTGTTGGCCCTGACCGAGTTGGCGATCTCCTTCATGACCGTCGTCTTGCCGGCCTTCGGAGGACTCACGATCATCCCGCGCTGACCCTTACCGATCGGAGCGATCAGATCGATGATCCGGGGAGTGATGTCCTTCGGATCCTCGAACTGCTCGAGCGTCAACCGTTCCTCCGGGTACAGAGGAGTGAGGTCTGCGAAACGCGGACGGTTCTGGACCTTCTCGGGCTCCGCTCCGTTGACCTCTCGGATCTTGAGCAGGGCCTGGTACTTCTCCGTGTCCTTGGGAGACCGGACGGAACCGGTGACCTCGTCACCCTTGCGAAGGTGGAACCGCCTGACCTGGGACACCGACACATACACGTCTTTGTCCCCCGGAAGGTATCCGCTGGTCCGGAGGAACCCGTAGCCCTCGGGAAGGAGATCGAGGATCCCGGTCCTGACCTCTGCGTTCGGATCGTCCTCGACGTCGGCATCGTCATAGTCGCGGTACTGCTGGGGGGCGACGTTGCCGGTGCCGGGGCCGGAGCCGGGGCCTCCGCCGGGGCCGCCACGACGGCGCCTTCTGCGCCGTCCCTGTCCGCCGCCGGGACCGTCGGCCTTCTCGCGCGGGCGGTTGCGATTCCCCCCGCTCTGGCTCTGGTTGCGGTTGCGGTTGGTGTTGCGCGGATCGTCGCGACGATCGCGATCGTCCACCGCATTCTCATCCCGTACTCCGGTCTTTTCGGATGAGGCTTCGCCCTCCAACGGAGGTGCAGCCTCCCGCTTGCGCTCCGGAGAACTCGGACCCCTCGCACCGGACATCGCTTCGCCCGTCCGGTCTCGGGGATCCTCGGCGGTCGGTCGAGGCGCCGGTACGGCGGCCTGCTCCCGTTCCGGCTTCCCGTTAGATCCGGGCGCGCTGCCCGCGATCTTGTCGATGATCTCGGCCTTCTTGAGGCCGGCCACCTTCAGATCGAGGGACTTGGCGATCGTCCTGAGTTCGGCGACCCCTTTTTCTCCTAGAACGCTCTTGTTCAGCGTCTCTGCCACCTATCTATGCCTCCTGCATCGAGGGAGGAAGCTCGCCGAGGTGCGGCTTGGCTGCCTCCCAATCATCGGTGAATCTCTCAAATCCCGCATCGGTAAGCGGGTGTCTCACGAGGGCCTCGAACACCTTGAACGGCATCGTGGCTATGTCTGCGCCCATCCGGGCCGACTCGACAACATGGACCGGATGACGAAGGCTCGCCGAGAGAACCTGAGTCTCGTAACCCTGGACCGAATAGATCTCGCAGATGTCCGAAAGGACCCTGAGCCCATCGGTGGAGATGTCATCCAGCCTACCCAAGAATGGGGAAACGATGTACGCCCCCGCTTCGGCGGCCAGGATCGCCTGGCTGGCGGTGAAGGCCAGGGTGACGTTCACCTTGATCCCTTCATCCGACAGGATGCGGCATGCGCCGAGTCCCCCAGGGCTCATCGCGATCTTCACGACCGCGTTGTCGGCGATCTGGGCGATCTCGTGACCTTGTCTGACGAGGAGATCGGTGTCATCCGATGACGTCTCGATCGACACGTCTCCGTCGACGATCGAGCAGATCTCCTTGACCAGCGGGAGGAAGCCCGTCTCCTCCCTGCCGATGAGGGTGGGGTTGGTCGTGACCCCGCGCAGCACGCCCCAGGCGGCCGCCTTGCGGATCTCGTCGAGGTTGGCGGAATCGATCGAGAGTTTCATGTGGCAATCCCCTTTTCTTTCTCGCGGTCTATCGCTTCGACCGCCCGCTCCAATAACAGGCCCTTCTCGTCCGATCCGGCCACGACAACCCCACGCCCCGCGCTCTCGAGCGCCTTCTGGATCACGATCTCGATGATCTTCGTGAGGGTCTCATCGAGGTCGTAGTGGGGAACGATCGGCACACCTCGCATCAGCGCCGAAGACACCATGTACTTCTGGAGCCGCCGGATCTTCTTGAACGAGGTCAGATACCGGTCCGGCGGGCGCATCCGCGCCTCACGGCTCCGGAGGTAGAAGTGACTCTTGTGCAGCTCCTCGTCCTCGACGGTCACGAGCAGCGGGACCACCACAGCTTCGTCACTCTCGATGCTCTGCAGGAACCCGGGCACCAGGTGCGCACCCTCGAGGATCAGATCGGTGCCCTCGGTGATCGCCCGGTTGATCAGTGATTGGGCCCCGACGGCTACCGCCGCTGCCTGTTCCCGGAAACCGATGATCAGCCTGTCACCCGAATGGGGGATCGGCTGCCTAACTGCTTCATCGGCGTTGAACGAGGAGGAATAAAGCGTGGGGAACATCTGCTCGGTGAACGCACTCCGCAGCACCTCGCGAACCGCGTCGCTCGAAACAACCCGCGTGATGCCGAGCCGAGTCGCCAGCTGTGTCGCGATGGTGGACTTCCCAACCCCCGTCGCGCCGCCGATCAGGACGATCAGCGGGATGTCCAGTTCGGCCACCGACTGCCACTTGATGAACAGTTCGGCGAAGCGGTCTCCAGCCTCGCGGCGTAGAACCTCGAGCGTCAGATCGGTGAGCCTCTCGGTGGTGACAGTCTCGCGATCGAGGGCCACGAGTTCCTCTTCGACCTTGTTCGCTACGGAGTAGGCGCGGTCCGACGACAACCCGGTCACCATCAACTGGGACGCGGTGAGCCCCTTCGAGTACGGAAAGCCGTGCTCGTGCTCGGCGATGAAGATGTGCTTGCGCCTTGGTTCGTTCATCCTTCTTCTCTCTGATGACGTTCACGCGCTAGTTCCGCAGCCCAGGTCACGACACTCTCCGGGTCGTCTCCTTCGATGCCCACGGGCACGTTGTCCATGTAGACGACGTTCATGCCCAGATCGAGAGCTCGTCTCGTTGCAACGTCGATCGCTGCCGCCTTTATCTCGCAGAGCAAGGTGTCTGCCCCCTTACCGATCGTCTGGATATCGGCTTCTAGTTGTTCCCGGTCGGATAGCGCGTGGCTGATGCCGACCACCCTGCACCCGTGCTCCTCCTCGAGGTGCCTGGAGATCGACTCTCCAGCTGCCTCTGGAGCAGTCGTGGCTACGAAGACCGCCATTCCTTCGACGGGGACGGTGGGTGCCGGGCGGAACACCGTTCGCACCACCCGGATCGCCTCACGGGACCCTTCTCCTCGCCTCGCGGGACGGAACGAATCTTGGATACGACTCGCAACCTGCGAGATCTGGGAGGGAGTACCGAAAGGGTACTCGCACATACTAACCACCACGAAGTCCGCAAGCAACATCCGGTACGGGCCCAGGTATCCAACGAGGTACTCCTCGGGGATCGATGCAGGCACGACGAGGCCGCTGACGTCGGCATAAGCGGGCGGGATCGATGCCCCTGAGCCCTCGAGGATCGTGATGTCGGCGGCTATCGAATCCGCTATCTCGATGCCGCGAGGAACGTTCGATATCCCGACCCCACCGGCCAGGCCGCCCCCGCACCTCCGGCACCCGACGGTGGGGACCCGGGAGAGCAGCGCGTCCTCGATGTAGTCGGACGCCGCGTGCATGCCCCGGTCGGCCAGCGCCAGGAGATCGGCGAAGGTGAGATCGATCTCGTCCCCGCGCAGGACCTCGGGCTCCTCGGGACCACCACGCCCCATGGCGACGACGACCGGCCGGATGCCCGCCGCGTTCAAGGTTCGGGCGGCATACCCGGCGACAGCCGTCTTGCCGGTTCGTTTGCCGGTTCCGATGATCGCCAGGCTCGGGCGCTTCGACAGAGCGGGTCGAGGTGGTGGCGTGAACCGGAAATCCATGCCCCGGTAGGGAACGTTCCGGTAGAGGGCGAGGGAGATGAGGTCGTGGCGGTGCCGGTAGTCGAGCACCGGCTCGTCGGACAGATCGAGGATCTCGTCCGGATCCAGCTCGAGGATCGCCCGGTCGAGCAAGGCCCGAGGATCACCCCCCGACCGCACCGGAACATCCCCGTAAGCGCCGATGCCGCCGACGGGGAGCTTCTCGCGTCCACCGACGAGTACCGCCGCGACGACCTCATCACCGCCG
>JAENWQ010000256.1 GCA_016649855.1 Actinomycetota bacterium
CCGGACGACCGTTTCAAGCGTTGACCCTGAGCACGGCGAGGTTCCCGGTCGAGTTGCCGGTCGAGAAGAAGGGAGACCACTGGTACGCGCGCGCCGGCGAGCGCACGCTGCGGCTGTCCAACCTCGACAAGGTCTTCTGGCCGGAGGACGGCTACACGAAGGGCGATCTCCTCACGTACTACTTCAACATCTCGCCGTTCATGCTCCCCCACCTGGAGGACCGCCCGCTCACCCTCAAACGGATGCCCAACGGTATCCATGGTGATTTCTTCTACGAGAAGAACGCCCCGGTCCATGCCCCCGACTGGATGCCGACGCGCCGCGTACTGGCCGAGAGCGAGACGAAGACGATCAACTATCTGATGGCAAATGATGTCGCCGAGATGCTGTGGATCGTCAACCTCGGCGCCATCGAGTTCCACCCGCTGCATGCACGTGGCGAGGATCAGCTCCATCCGACGTACGCGTTCTTCGATCTCGACCCGTTCGAACCCGCGGGCCACGATGAGGTTCGCCACGTCGCCAAACTGATCAAGGTCGTGCTCGACGAGCTCGGCCTCGAGTCGTGCCCGAAGTGGTCGGGAGCTACCGGCATGCAGATCATGCTTCCCCTCGACCGTTCTCACACCTACGACGAGGTCCGGGGGGTGGTCGGCGCGATCTCCGATCTCATCCACGCGGCCGACAAGAAAGCGACGACACTCGAGTGGGAGGTGAAGAAGCGAACGGGGAAGGTGTTCCTCGACGTCAACATGAACCGTCAGGGGGCCAACATCGCGGCCGCGTACTCGGTTCGTCCGGAGCGGGGTGCTCCGGTGTCGACGCCGATCACGTGGGACGAGATCGACGACCTCGACCCGACCGAGTACAACATCGAAACGATCTTCGACCGGATCGCAGACGTTGGAGATCTCTTCCTTCCCGTCGCGCAGGGTCCCGGACAATCCTTGAACGATGCGATCGAGAAGTTGGGGGCCACGCCACGAAAGGCCCGCGACTTCAAGCGGTAGCCTGAAGGTATGACTCTCTACATCGGTACTTCTGGATGGGCGTACAAGGAGTGGAAGCCCGACTTCTATCCTCAGGACGTTCCACAGCGAGCCTTCCTCGAGTTCTACGCTCAACAGCTCACCGCGTGCGAGATCAACGCGACCTTCCGCCGCATGCAGTCGGACGAGACCATCGCCAAGTGGCGCGATACGGTTCCGGGTGCCTTCCGTTTCTCCACCAAGGCCCATATGGGGCTGACCCATTCGAAGCGCCTGACCCCACCCGAGGAGAAACGAGACTTCTTCAACGCGTTCATCAAGGCGGTTAGCGGGCTGGGTGACAAGCTCGGCGTGGTCCTGTGGCAGTTCCCGCCCTACCGGAAGCGCGACGACGATGACCTTGCCGGATTGCTCGAGGCTCTCCATGGAGGTCCCCGGTTCGCCCTCGAGTTCAGGGATGACTCGTGGAGGTCGGACACGGTGTACCGAAAGATCGCCGACGCCGGAGGGACCGTCTGCGTCTCCGAGACGAAGGGAGAGGTACCAGGCGCGTTCCCACCGGGACCGCTCGCTTACGTCCGGATGCGTACCGCGCGTTACTCAGACGAGGCCAGGGACGGGTGGCTGAACCTCCTGCGCGACACCGCCCGGGACCGAGACGTATTCGCCTTCACCAAGCACGAGGGGATACCCGCCGGAGACGAGCACGGCGGGATCGGCCTCGCCCAGTGGCTGGTGAAGGAGCTCTAAGGGGGTGCCCGGAGAGCGCTCCAAGTCATATTCGGAGAAACGGTCTTTCGACAAGACCCCCGAGCCGGCCCCCGAGACCGAAGGGAACGTCGATCCCGGCCGCGCGGTACCAGGAACCACGTTCGTGATCCATCAACACCACGCGCGAAGGCTCCACTTCGATCTCAGGCTCGAGATGATGAACGGCAACGTCCCCGTTCTGGTGTCGTGGGCCGTCCCGAAGAACCTGCCGAGGCGACCAGGCGACAAACATCTGGCCGTACACGTGGAAGATCACCCCTTCGACTACAGCTCGTTCGAGGGGACGATCCCGGAGGGCAACTACGGCGCGGGCGAGGTTCGGATCTTCGATCGTGGGACCTACGAGGTGATGGAGCAGGAACCGGGCAAGCTGACCGTGCGCCTGCGCGGTGACCGCGTCGCAGGCGAGTACCACATGTTCCAGACCGGCTCCAAAGATCGCGACCCGAACGACTGGCTCGTGTTCCTCGGCAAGGACCTCAGAAGTGAACCCGACCCCCTGCCCGAGCCCATCCCCATGCTCGCGACGCTTGATCGTGAACCATTCGACGACGACCGCTACCTGTTCGAGGTCAAGTGGGATGGGGTGCGGGCGCTCGCGGTGTGCACCGACGAGACCATGCTGCTGTCGCGCAAGCGCAGCGACATCACGGCCACCTATCCCGAGCTGGCGCGGATGCACGAACGGCTCGTGGCCTACGACGCGATCCTCGACGGCGAGATCGTCGCGTTCGAAGGAGCCCGGCCCTCGTTCGAGAAGCTGCAGAGCCGGATCAACCTGCAGAATGCCAAGGACATCGAGAAGGCGGCCGGCAAGATCCCCGTTCAGTACATCGCCTTCGACCTTCTCTACCTCGACGGGCGTTCACTCATCGGTCGTCCGGTCGAAGAACGAAGAGAGCTCCTCGAG
>JAENWQ010000127.1 GCA_016649855.1 Actinomycetota bacterium
AGCAGGTCGACCATTACATCATCGAGGTGAGCTTCCAGGAGACGATTGCGCTCCTTGACTGGGAGACGTTCTACATCACTGTTCTTGACAGTGAAGCGGATCCCGACGTCGTAGTTATCCATCGTCCTCCCTCCAGCAAGTTCTTCGGCACCAGCGGACGACCTCTTTACCTTTGTTCGGGTTCGAGGGGGTGAGCGGCATGGTCTTCAGATGATTCCCACAGGAGCACATTAGCTTGAAGTACCCACCCGGCCATTTGGTCACCTTCCACCCGCCACTTTCGATCTCGCGAAGGTTTCTTTCAAGGTCTTTTCTTGGGTGCCGCGGTCTCTTCTTCTTCTGAGTCAAAGCGTACCGGCCCCCGGGGATAAGCGCTCCAGTCCAGAGGGGGATCATAAGGTTCGGTCCCGGAAGGGCCAGGTGAGGCAGATCACAGTTGTCAACGACGGTCTTCGCGCAAGTAATCAACAGGGTGCCCACGTGAGTGTGGGCCACTACGCGGTAGCAAAGAGCTGCGAGGTAGGTCTCACGGGCGAAACCAGGGGGCACAACCCCCTGGTTTGCCCAGTCCCATAACCAATACGTCGACCTGCCCCTCGTTCCCTTTGGTCGATGGGTCGCGACCCATCGACCGTTGCGCTTCCATCGTGGCTTTCAGTCCCTTAACGCGGCTACGCTTGCACTCATGGTGAAGAAACTCTCTCTCACGGCAATCTACGAAACCGTCGAGAACGACTGGGTACAGGCGCGCATAGCGGAGATCCCCGGTGTGATCACGGTGGCGCCCACCCGCGCGGAGGTCGAGGAACTTCTTCTTGACGCACTTAGGGAATACCTCCTGTCCTTTCAAGAAGACCCCTCACCTGACTTGGGGAGCGGAGAAACCGCCTCGTTGGAGATCCTGCTCACCGCCTAAGAGGCGTCACCGCATCGCACGCGAGCTCCGAGGGTGCTTTCGAGTGTGCAGTCCCCCGGCTGAGGGCTGGCCGCGTCGGGACCAGAGCCGCGCACGCGGTGGCGTCTTGGGGCAACGTCGGTCGAACCAGGTCCGATCGAGCATCATGGGGTCCGAGAGTGGCGCGACACGATGTCCTCGGCCGAGAAACTGCGGATCGACTCGGAGCGCAGGGACTTGGGCAGTCCCCCACGGCTCCAGAACGCCAGCACGGCATCGGCCGCGGGCCGCGGCGCACGCTCCAGCTTGTCTGCCAGCGTCGTCACATCCCGGCGCCCGAGCGGGCGCCGCTGCCACCTTGCCTCACCCGCCAGAGCGGTGCGGTTGCCTCGCAGACCGAGGACGTCGATCTCCGCCGGTTGCCGGCCCGTCAACCACCAGCGTCCGATGACGATGTCGGGTGACAAGAGCCCTCCGGCCACTGCACGCCGAGCATGCGAGCGAGCGCCCTCCTCGAAGACCCGCCCAAGGTGCGACTGCCACGCCGGCTTTCGGCGCGCCAGGACCTGCCGACCCTGACCGGCCTCGATCGATGGGATGTCGGAGTAGAGGACCGTGTACCAGAAGGCCAGATATGTATCGGCGATCTCGTACATCGGTCGCGCTCCCCGCGGCGCCCCGAGCGGCGCTGATCGGCTGACGAATCCTGCGGTTACGAGATTGTCGAGCGGATGCTCCACGCGTTGTCCGGCTTCGCCGGCGATCTCCGAGTAGCGATGAGCGCCGCGCCCGATCGCGGCGAGGATGCGGCTGTATCCGCCGGGCGCGGGTAGCTCCTCCCGCAGGATCTCGGATGCATCGTCCACGAGGAGACCGCCGGCGTGACCGGCCATGCGCAGAAGGTTCTTGCCGGTCGACGCAGACTCGTCCCATTCCTTGAGGTGCAAGGGATAGCCACCGCACGCCGCGTATGCCTCGATCAGAACCTCGGGCTCAAGGCGCGGGAGGAACTCGTGCGCAGCGTGAAGCGCCACCGGCTCGAGGCGCAACCGAAGCGTGGGGCGGCCCATCAAAGCTCCTCTGGCTGCCTGCATCCCCTCCATCGTCCCCACCGCGGAACCGCAGAGGACCAGGAGCAACCTCGTTCCCGGGGCGATGTGGTCCCACACCGACTGGACGATGCTCGCGAAACCGGGCGTCGAACGGGTCAGGTAGGGGACCTCGTCGAGCACTATGACCAAGGCGTCGTACGACCCGTCCCCGCGCTGGGCCAGAGCGATGAAGAACCGCAGGGCCGCCTCCCAGTCCTTGAAACCGCCCCCAGCCAGATCGGCGTCGGCGCCGAGGTCGCGCCGAGCGGACTCGTGCAGCCTTCTGAGCTCGACCTCCTGTAACTACAAAGCCTTCGTACTACAAGGCCCGTGTAGTGCGCTGCTCTTTGTCTCTCACTGTGGTCGGTGTTCCTCGGCGAGTACCACCGGGATGTCGAGGTGGTCTCCGGTCGCACGCGCGAGTGCCCGGTCCCCCGTTATCAGGGCGCCGCCCAGACGCTCGGCCAAAGCGACATAGGTCGCGTCGTAGGCAGAGAAGTTGGTACGGAGGCTGAGGATCCTGGCCAGAAGCGCCTGATGCCCGTGTCTCGTCAGGGGGAGGTCCAAGTAGTCCTCGAGCGCAGCCACGGCCCTCGCCTCCGACAGGGTCCCATCCAATAGCAACCGACGAAGGGCGGAAGCAACCTCCACGTCACAGAGCGCGGGAATGTGCAGGGAGGCATCGGGGACCCGCACCTCTCTTCGAACTAGGCCCGCGCTCCCGGTCCCGAGCAGGAATTCGACGATTGCCGAGGCATCGAGAACCCTGATCACGATGTGTCGCGCGCGCGGCGTTCCCCTCTGATGATGTCCGCGACCCGGATATCGAGCTCGACCGGGGATCGAGAATCGATCCGATCGAAGACCTCGTCGGCCGGAGGCCGAGCCACCTCGCGCTCGAGAACAGCTTGCACGTAGTCGGTGAGCGTTAGGCCGAGTGCCTTTGCCCGCTGGCGCAGCTCGCGATGGAGTCGCTCGGGCACGTTTCGGACCTGGAGCATCTTTCCCATGGGCTTAGCATTGCGCATGCGCTGCGCATGCGCAAGCTCGAACCGAAAGTCGTTCACTTGAACACCTGTAGCGGGGTACACGACGCGAGGCGGTCGAAGTCATCGTCGTTGTGGAGGATCGGCGCTCCTTCTCTGATGCACGGAGCGGCGATGAGGCAGTCGAGGGTCTTGCGGATCGTCACTCCTTCTTTTCGAGCGGTGCGGTAGAGATGCGCGGCCGAGCTGAAGTCGTCCAGTCCTTCCAGTCGAAGAACTGGGAACGCCCGGAGGTGCTTCTCGACCTTTCGCGCATCGCGATCGGACCCGAAGCCTTGGAGGATCTCGGTGAAGATGACATCGGTTAGAGCGAGCGGAGCGCCATCCGCGAGCAACTCGACGCATCTCTGAGCCGCCGGAGAGTCGACCTCGTTGAGTACGTCTGCGAGTGAGCGCGAAGGTCGGTCTTACTTCTCATTTAGCGAGAAGTATTATCAGGTATATGAGAACACAGGCGCCGAGTCTCCTGCCGATCTTTCGCTCGCAGCTGCAGGCAGATGTCTTGGCGGTCCTTCTGTCGCCCGACGCCGAGCCGGTATCGATCGCTGAACTGGCCCGGATGTTGCGGGCGCCTCACGCCACGGTGCATCGTGAGATCGAGCGCTTGGAGGCAGCAGAACTTGTGACGACCCGCAAGCTGGGCAATCTTCGACTGGTAGAAGCGGATAAGGGCTCTCCTTATATTGATATTGCGGAACTCAGCGCTCTGGTGACCCGTGCCTTCGGGGTCCCTGCGATCCTTCGTCGGGAACTCGACTCGGTCGAGGGGATCGAAGCGGCCGCCGTCTTCGGTTCGTGGGCCGATCGTGCTACCGGAGGCTCGGGACCCGTCCCGCGCGATATCGATCTCCTCATCATCGGGGAAGCGGACCTCGATGAGGTTTACGCGGCGGTCACGCGCGCCGAGCAGGCCCTACGACTGCCGGTCGACGTGGTCAAGATGCGCCGTTCCGAGTGGAAGAAACAGCGGCAAGGATTCCTCGAATCAGTGCAGAGCCGACCGATGGTGATCTTGTGGGGAGATCTGCCATGAAGCTCGCCTGGTGCGACCTACTTCGCCCAGCCCGCGTTGCAGGTGTTTACGCCGCGGACCTTGGATAGCTTGTCCTTGAAGAAGTAGCGGAGACCCTCATCCGCGCACACGAGCAGGGCGGTGGAACGGGGCGACCACGCAACTGGGATCAGGAAGTCCTTGCGGGCGAGCGCCTCGATCGGGTCCTCCCCGTGGATGCCGGCCATGAAGATCACGTGCCTGTCCCTCGAAGCGCACGGCGGCCTCGTGTGGCAGGCGAAGAAGGCCATCTGTTTCTGGTTGGGGGAGTACATCGGTGCGAGGAAGTAGCCGGCGTTTAACGACGCGATGGTCGTTGGGTCGGTCCCATCCGCCGGCAGGTAGAACACCTCGGCCGGATCATCGCCCAGCGAGCCCATTGCGACGATCAGGCCGGCACCGTCGGGCGTCCAGTCCGCGGTCGCGGTGCCGGTAAGCACCGGCCCCTTGAGGACGACATCGCCGTTGAGGTCGAAGATCTTCACCCGCCCGCCGCTGCTGTAGTGGGTGGCTGCGATGAGATCATCGGTCGGAGACCACCGAGGCCGGTACCCCGTGCCTATCTTGTGCAGCTCATCGGTCTTGAGATCGAAGTAGTAGATCGGCCCCTGTCCCGTTTTGCCCTTGAGGCGGTTGAAGGCGATCTTGGAGTCGTTCCTGCTCCACGAGTAGTTGGCGGTGCCGCCCTTGATCAGCCGCGTCAGCCGCTTCCCGTTGGGCTTGACCGTCCACAGTCCCTGAACGCTGCGGTTGACCGCGATCTTCGAGCTGTCGTGGGACCACACCCCGGCGACGAGATCGTCGGCCGCCGACCACGGCAATGCCGGCGGAGGGACGACCGTCGTGGTGCTCCTGGTGGAGAGGTTCACCACCCGCATCACCCAGTGGTTCGCCGATGCAACCCATTGGAGGAACGAGGCTTTGGTCCCGTCGGGAGACACCGTAAGGGGTTCGGGAACGACCCCGTCGGCGTTGTACAAGATCTTCTTGTTCGACCCATCGGGGGCGGCACTGACGAGCGCGTCTGGGGTTCCATAGAGGATCTTGCCCCCCGGTCCCTTGGCGGCAGCGATGTTCGGAGACAGAAGTAGAAGGCTGAGGATCAGGCTGACAACGGTGAGAGGCTGAGCCCGTCGTACGGTGCACCTCACATGAAACTCCGTTCGGTCAATGTCCCTTTACAGACCTGGACGTCTGACATAGAACCACAAGTAATCATTATCTGGGAGGGATGCGAGATGCGCTTGGACCTGTCGAGAATCGGTGGACCCCTCTTGATCGAACGGACTGGGAGTTGAGCATGCCACTGCCAAGGTTGCGGACTGGAATCGCTGGGCCGATGCTCCTGTTGGCTATCAGTGGTGCCCTGGTTGTCGTTCCCAGCGCGCACGCGGGTGAACCGCATGCCGGAAAGATCGTCTACGCAACACCGACTGCGATCGAGTCGCTCGCCCCCGACGGGACCGAGTCGGAGCTCTACGCGGTCGAAGGTCATGTGCCCCAGCTCCTCAAGGTCTCCCCTGATGGATCGAAGGTCGCGTTCCTCGATTACATCGAGGCGAGTGGGAGGCGGATGCTCGTGGTGATCGATCTTGTGTCCGGCGAGGCGCGCACGCTCGCGGGTCCGAAGTTCGTGGTCCAGTGGGTAATCGGGCGCGCCGGCGAGCCAGAGTTCGGCGCTTGGTCCAACGACAGCTCCAAGATCGCATTCCTCTCGGACGGGGGGAAGAAGCGTCGGGGCCTGTGGGTGGTAGATGCTGGCAGCGGTAAGAAGTCTCGGGTACGTGCCGGTGACGTCGATCAACCAGCGTGGAACCGGACCGATTCGAAGCTCGCCTTCACCTACTTCAAGGGAACCACGACCTCACAGAGGATCGGCTACGTGTCCGTCGTTGACGGCAAGTTCCACCAGGTGCTCGACAAGATGGTTCTGTACGGCCCCAAGTGGTCTCCCACGAAGGATGTCTTAGTGGCGTACGACCGGGATGGCCGGCTGTTCGCTATCAACAAGAAGAACAAGAAGACCCTGCTCTCGTCTGCGAGCGGCTATGTGAGGAATTTCGTGTGGCTCCCGGACGGCTCTGGCGTGGCTGCGGCGTCCTGCTGCACCAAGGGGTACGTCTGGAAGCTGAGCTTCCTCTATCTTGATGGTTCCATCGAGAAGGTGATCGATCTCGTGGGGGTTGCGGAGGAGGAGGATTATTACTACTACCTCGATCCACTCGAGTTCTCCCCGGACGGGACCGAGTTCGCCTATCAGGAGGTCGGATTCGATGAGATCGAGTACGAGTCGTTCCACAACCTCCTGTACATCGCCCCAGCCAGCGGTGCCTCCAGCGCGATCGTGCACAACGTTGACTGGTTCTCGTACCGGAGCTGGAGCCCCGACAGCGATGCGATCCTGATCTGCATGAACGACGGGCTTGGCTACCTCGTGGGCGACACCTACACGACCCTCGAGGTCCCCCATTGCGATGCCGACTGGGCACCTTAAGGACCCGTCGCCGGCAGGTAAGAGGGCTTAGAGGCCCTTGCCCTCGGCCATCACCTTGAGGCACCGCGCCATGATCTTGAGGTCGAGCCACAGTAGCCGCGGCCACGGCCACGTCCGGTAGGCTTCGAAGTACTGGGCGTCGAGTTTCTGGCCGTCCGGGGAGTTGTCGTCACCCTTGTGAGCCTGAACCGGCCCGAGCAATCCAGCAGGCATGTCGCGTTTCCGGGTGACCCCTGTGGCCATCTCCTGCTCGTAGAGTTCGATCGGCCACGGCCTCGTCCCGATGAGCGCCATGTCGCCCTTAACGATGTTGATCAGCTGCGGCAACTCGTCGAGGTAGAAGCGGGTGAGGAACCTTCCGACCCCGGTCATGCCCCCGGCGCGTTCGATGTGCTTGATGTGGGTGGGGCCTTCTCCGAGAGAATCGAGTGCGGCACGCGTCAAGGTCCGGAATTTGAGCAGCGAGAACACCTCGCCACGCGAGATCCGGGTCTCTCGGAACAACACCGGTCCCCGAGCGCCTCTGTCCAGCACTCCCTCTAGCTTGATCGCGGCTGCCAGGATGAAGAATAGAGGTGACAGAAGCACGATCCCGACCAACGCGAGCATGCGCCCGGCGACGTCGGTGCCGCGGGTCACCCTGGATCCAGATGGCTGATCGCCGCTCCGTTCGGCATCAGGCAATCATCCCCCGGGGTGCCCACCCGGAGGCCCCAGCGGGGAAACTTCTTGTCGTACCTCGCCGCTGCACGCCGTATCTCCTCCAGTAAGGTACGAGCGTGAAGGTCGGAGTGATCGGAACGGGACATGTCGGGCTGCCCACCGCGGCCGTGCTCGCCCACGTCGGCCATGACGTCGCCGCGACCGATTCTGACCGCCGAAAGCTCGACGATCTGGCGGCGGGCGTCTTGCCCTATTTCGAGCCGGGGCTTAAGGAGCTGGTCGAGGAGGGCCGCTCGAACGGGCGACTCCGGTTCGTACCGGAGATAGCAGATCTCGTGATCGGGGCCGAGGTGGTCTTTCTCTGCGTGGGGACACCCCCTCGCGCGACCGGCGAAGCCAATCTGGTGGCGGTCGAGAAGGCGGCTCGTGCGGTCGCCGAGGCCGCCGAGGGCCGCCTCGTCGTCGCCGAGAAGAGCACGGTTCCGGCCGGCACTGCGGAGCGGGTCGCCCAGACCCTGAAACGGCACGGGAAGGGTGCGGAGTTCCTCATGGTCTCCAAC
>JAENWQ010000109.1 GCA_016649855.1 Actinomycetota bacterium
CCGCACCGAGCTGCAACGAACCTTCACGCTCTTCTTCCTCGGCGAGCAGGCCGTCACGGACACCCTTTCCCCGATGGTCCACGCCGCACCGGACGAAGACTCGCGCATCTTCCTGTCCACCCAGCTGGTCGACGAGGCACGCCATACGGTGTTCTTCTTGCGCTTCTTCGATGAGGTCATCGGCATAAGAGGCGGGCTGTCCGAAGCCCTCGGGTTGGTCCGCGACCAATCGGTCGAGGCCTACCGCGAGATCTTCGACGGCGAACTCGTCGACGTCACCGAAGCGGTAAGGCGAGACCCGGACGACTACGCGATGTGGGTCAGGTCGATAACCACTTATCACCTGATCGTCGAAGGGATGCTGGCACTCACCGGACAGAAGTTCCTCCTCGGTATCGTGCGCGAGCTCGGCATCCTTCCCGGTTTCTACTCGGGATTCACGGCCGTGGCGCGCGACGAGTCGCGGCACGTCAACTTCGGGGTCCGCGCCCTTCTCGAGGCGAACGCGCGCGACCGCGCCATGGCGGAAGTTATCGAGGACCAGGTGATGAAGCTGCTCGAGCCCGCGTGTCGGATCGTGGCCGCCCCGGACCGGAGGTTCGTGGTCGAACCCGAGGAGACCCCTCCCAACCTCAGGATCAGCCCCTACGAGGTTCGCGGATTCTCGCTCTACTCGCTCACCAAACGCTTGAAGGTTGCGGGCCTCTCCGACGCCTTCCTGGAAGAAGTCACCAGGCGGGGAGAGGCGGCCTACGACCAGGCCTGGGCCGACTACGAGGACATCCACTCGGTAGAACACCCCAGACGCTTCTGGGACCGAATGGCGACCACAAGCGCCTAGCCTCCGCTAGTCTGGAGCGCAGATGATCAAGCTCGTAGACGTAGTCAAAGACTACAAAGGTGATATCCGCGCCCTTGACGGCGTATCCCTCGAGGTCACGAAGGGTGAGTTCGTGTTCGTCGTGGGACCGTCCGGGTCGGGGAAATCCACCTTTATCAAACTGGTTACGAAGGAAGAGGACCCGACCTCGGGCGACGTATTCGTAGCGGGAAAGAACCTCGGGAGTCTGCCCAGGTGGAGGGTCCCTTACCTGAGGCGCAACGTCGGTTGCGTGTTCCAGGACTTCAAGCTCCTTCCGAACAAGACCGTGTTCGAGAACGTCGCCTTCGGGCTCGAGGTTATCGGCCGCCCGAAGTCCGTGGTCCAGCGGCAGGTACCGCAGATCCTCGAGCTCGTCGGACTGGGCGAGAAGCTCGACCGCTTCCCCGATGAACTTTCCGGCGGCGAGCAGCAACGTGTCTCCGTGGCGCGCGCGTTCGTCAACCGGCCTCTGATCCTCGTCGCCGACGAGCCCACCGGAAACCTCGACCCCGCGACCTCGGTCGGCATCATGCGACTCCTCGACCGCATCAACAAGACCGGAACGACGGTCGTGATGGCGACGCACGACCACGCGATCGTCGACTCGATGAGGCGCCGGGTGCTCCAGCTCGAGGACGGCAGGGTGGTCCGGGACCAGTCCCGGGGCATCTACGGGGTGGGGACTTGAGGCTCAAGTACTTCTTTTCGGAGACGATCCAGAACCTCCGCCGCAACCTGCTGATGACGGTCGCGGCGATCTCGACCGTCGCCATCTCCCTGTTGCTCCTCGGCGGTGTCCAGGTCCTGGGCATCATGGTTAACCGGATGACGACCGACTGGGAGGCGAAGGTCGAGGTCAACGTCTTCCTTCGGACCGACGCCACCGAGAACGAGACGGCCGCGCTCGAGACCGAGGTCAGCGAGATGTCTGAGGTCGAAGAGGTGACCTTCGTGTCGTCCGAGGAAGCGTTCCAAGAGTTCAAGGCCGACTATCCGGATCTGGCCACCGGGCTTAAGCCCGGTGACCTTCCTGCATCGCTGCGCATCAAGCTGGGCGATGCCAACGACGCCGAGGAGGTGGCGGCGCGCATCGAGGGCGCCCCCGGGGTCGACGAGGTCCGCTTCGGCGGGAACATCATCAAACGATTACTCCAGGTGAACGCGCTGCTCAGAACGGTGACCCTCGCGATGTCGGTCATCCTGATGGTGGCGGCCGCAGGCCTCATCGCGAACACCATCCGGCTTGCTATCTACGCGCGCCGTGACGAGATCGGGATCATGAAACTCGTCGGGGCCACGAACTGGTTCATCCGGATCCCGTTCATGCTCGAAGGTCTCTTCGCCGCGCTCGTTGGTGCTGGGGTGGCGGTCGTCGTCGTTCTTGGTGGCAACTGGCTGTTGCTCTCACGCCTCCCCGAGGCGTTCCCGTTCCTCGCCCCGGTCCTTGATTTCTCGGGCGGGGAGCTCTTCGCGGTCGCGGGCCTCCTGGTGGGCGTCGGCGCCCTCGTGGGCCTGGCCGGCTCCAGCATGGCGCTCCGCCGCTTCCTCGAGGTCTGACCCCGGGTTTAGAGGCCGGGGTTTAAGTGCCCCGCCTATTCCGCCGAATCTTAGGTAGGACGGTCCCGCTTCCCTCAGAGGGTGTTGTTGATGTTGCTGAAGTTAACTTAAGATGCTAAGGATGGCGCGATCCCGCTGGATCCCGGCCCTGCTCGCCCTGGCCTTCGTGGCCAGTCTTGCCGCGGTCTCGATCCCCGCCGCGGCCGACCCCCAGGCCCAGCTCGAGGCCAACGAGCGTAAGCAGGACGCCCTCGACAAGAAGATCGCTGCCCTCCTGGAGCAGAAGGGCGATCAGCTCGAGACGATCTCAGTCATCGATGACGAGCGCGCCAAGGTCGAGAAGAAGGTGGCGGAGCTCGACGGCGAGATTGACGCACTGAACGCGGACATCGCGGTGGTTCAGGATCGTCTGGTCCGGACGCAGGAAGAGCTGGCGCTGATCTCGGATGAGTTGAACGAGGTTCTCAGCGATCTCGTGGAACGGACCGATCTCTTCACCGAGAGGGCGGTTGCCATCTACAAGGCGGGACCGGAGGCCTATATCGAGTCGATCTTGTCGTCCACCGACATGACCGAACTTCTCGATCGCTACGAGTACTACGAATCCGCACTGGAAGCAGACAACGAGATGATCGAGTCGATCACGGTCTTGCGTCAGGAAACCGACCAGAAGCGCGCCCAGGTCGAGCGCCGCCGGGCGCTGATCGTCAAGGACAAGGAGCGCCTCGAGAAGAACAAGGCTGAGGTTGCCGCGATCAGGAACCGAAAGGCCGGCTCGCTGGCGTCGATCAACAAACTGCTGGACGCCAAGCAGACCATCGTCGCCGAGATCGACTCGAAGAGGAACTCGTATGAGGCGGCGCAGGCCAGGCTTGAAGCGGACTCGGAGCAGATCGAGGATCTACTCGCCGGAACCGGCCCCGGCCCCGGCGGCTCGGGGCAGCTTGCGTGGCCGGTAGCGGGTCCGGTCAGCTCACCTTTCGGGTGGCGCACCCACCCGATCTTCGGTGACCTCCGGCTCCACACGGGCATCGATCTCAGTGCCTCCTACGGCGACACCGTTTACTCCGCCGACCGCGGGACCGTGAGCTTCGCCGGGGTGATGGGCGGCTACGGGAACGTGGTCGTCGTCGACCACGGTGGGGGCCTCGCGACGACCTATAACCACCTCTCGGCGTTCTCGGTCTCGAGCGGCCAGTCGGTGGGGCGCAGCCAGCCGGTGGGCGCCGTGGGTTGTACGGGGTACTGCACCGGACCCCACCTCCACTTCGAGGTCCGGGTCAATGGGACCCCGGTGGATCCCATGCCGTATCTCCAGTAGTCCCAACCAACAACTACGCTATCCATGTGACCAATCGTCAGAAAACCTTCATTGCCATGCTCGCCGTGCTTACCTTTGCCGTGGGCGCGTTCTCCTTCGGCTACGCCATGGCAGACGGCGACCGCACCTTCGCGATCTCGACGTCCTCAGGCGAGGGCTCGACTGCCGAGGGCCTCGATGCGATCGACGAGGCGCTGACGGACATCCTGTCCACCTCGGTTGACCCTCCTCCCGAGAAGGCTCTCGTCAAGGGGGCGATCAAGGGGATGGTGAGGGTGGTCAAGAAGGCCGGGGATGACTACGCAGCCTTCTATTCACCGAAGTCCTACGTTTCGCTCCAGGAGCTCACGACCGGTCAGTTCTCCGGTATCGGGGTGTGGCTCAAGGAGAAGGGGAAGGTCCTCGAGATCGTGTCGGTCCTTCCTTCGACCCCCGCTCTGGAAGCCGGCCTCAAACGCGGCGATGTGATCCGGTCGGTCGACGGCCAGGATGTCTCGAAGATGGCGTCCGAGGATGTCATCAACAAGGTCAAGGGGCCGGAAGGAACCGAGGTCGAGCTCGGCGTGGATCGGGACGGAGAGAGTCTCGATTTCACGATCACCCGCCGCGCCATCGAGCTGCCCAACCTCAAAGTTGGGATGGTCACAGGCGACATCGGATACCTGCGCCTCTTCGGCTTCGCGGACGGAGCCGGCGACCAATTGCGCGACAAGATGGAGGGGCTCGTCGATAGCGGCGCTGAGGCCCTGATCCTCGATCTGCGCGACAACGGCGGCGGTTTGTTCGACGAGGGGGTCTCGGTCGCCAGCGCGTTCATCGCGGACGGCCCCATAGTGGGGTACCGGTCTCCGGGCGAGGATGACGTTATCTACGAGGCCGAGGGTAAAGCGTTCTCCGACATCCCCGTCGTCGTCCTCGTGAACGAGGGCACCGCGAGCGCATCCGAGATCGTGGCCGGGGCGCTGCAGGATCGCGAACGCGCTCTCCTCGTGGGGACGACTACTTACGGCAAGGGCTCGGTCCAGCAGATCGTGCCGCTGGCCTACGGATCTGCCATGAAGGTGACTTCGGCCGCGTACCTCACCCCAGACGGCCGCAACATCAACGGCAAAGGGATCGATCCAGACGTGATCTCAGACGGCAACCCCGCGTCGCAGAAGAGGCGCGCGGTGGAGATCCTCACGGGGATCCTCCTGTCGGGGTCGAGCAGTGGCGGGTAAGGACGGCGGACCCCCGGTCAAACTGATCACCCAGAACCGCAAAGCTCGCCACAACTACGAGATCGAGGATACGCTCGAGGCGGGTCTCGTCCTGGTCGGGACCGAGGTCAAGTCGTGTCGCGAAGGAAAGGCCAACGTCACCGACGCCTACGCGATCGTGAAGGATGGAGAAGCGTGGTTGCTCGGTTGCCACATCAGCCCGTACTCGCACGGGAACCGTGAGAACCACGACCCCGAGCGCCCGCGGAAGCTGCTTCTGAAGCGTTCCGAGATCGAGCTGCTCCACAAGCGGGTATCGCAAGAGGGTCGCACGCTGGTTCCTCTGCGCCTCTACTTCAAGCAGGGGATGGTGAAGGCGGAGCTCGCGATCGCCAGGGGGAAGAACCTCCACGACAAGAGGCAGTCGACGGCCAAACGAGATGCAGAGAGACAGATGCAACAAGCGTTGGGAAGACGTCGCTAAGAAGGAGGTTGATCGTGTCCGAGACGACCCAGAGAACCGAAGAAGAGTGGCGCGCGCTGCTCAGCCCCGAGCAGTACGAGATCATGCGTAACCACGGGACCGAGCCGGCGTTCACCGGGAAGTACGTGAGCACCAAGGACGACGGGACCTACTCCTGCGCAGCGTGTGGTGAGGAGCTGTTCTCTTCCGACACGAAGTTCGAGTCCGGGACGGGGTGGCCGAGCTTCACCGAACCCGGCGTGGCTGAGAACATCGAGACCCGGATCGATCCCAGCCTCAACATGGTTCGCACCGAGGTCCTGTGCGCTAAGTGCGGGTCACATCTCGGCCACGTGTTCGACGACGGCCCCGGGCCTACCGGGAAGCGCTTCTGCATCAACTCGTGCGCCCTGGAACTGGAGCCGGGGGATGGTCGATAAGGCAACCCTGAGACGAGTAGCGTAGGCACCAGAACATTGACAATTCCCCGCGCACTTAGCGGGGCGGTACAAGAATCATCGAGGGGCTGAACTGGTATCGACCTCGACCGTACCGGGATAGGAGAAGCGAGCCGAGGACTCCCGGTGTGACCTCGTTAATCCTCTGGGAAACTTATACCTGCCGCTGCGTAATGCACGGTTGCCATCACCTAAATGATGGCCGTCGGCCCGAGATGAGCCTGCGATCTCGGGATCCGGCGTCGTCTAGCAGGCTTACCGTCTGAAGTTTGTTCGAGGCGAAGGACGGGAAATCTAGCTCGAACTAGGTTGGAAGCGTTGCCGTTCGCGGGCCGCTACCGACCGAAACCTAACCGCGGACTACGCTCGTAGAAGTCCTATCGCGGGGTCGTGGGACCCGGGTTCGATTCCCGGCAGCTCCACTGAAAAGAGAGAAAACATGCCCCCCGCCGAAGGCGCGGGTCCTTGTAACCGGCGCTCGAGCCGTCTTGCTACGCCGGGAACACCCGGTCGACGAAGCTGTTGCGAAACACTCCCTCGGGATCGCACCTCCGGCGCAGCGCGTCGAAGTCGTCGTAACGCGGATAGAGGTCTCGAAGCTCTTGGGGCGTCCGGCTGAATGACTTGCCCCAGTGCGGGCGTCCGTCGTGGTCCGCCATCAGCGCTTCGAAGTCGGCAAAGTAGGGACCCGCCCACCTCCGGCTACCTACGTAGGCGCCCACGAAGCAACTGTCCCGTCCGCTCACCGGGCTCATCGGGATATCGTCGGCCGCCACGAACCGGATTTCCATCGGGAAGTTGACTCGGTAGTCGGCGGCGAGGACGGCCCGTCGCACCTCGTCGATCGCCGTGGCCGCCCGCTCGCGTGGGATGGCGTACTCGGCCTCTTGATGCCTCGGTATCGAGCCCGCGTAGCGGATGATTCGATCGCTGCGGTCGATCCGCACGCGCGGCTTGAACGAGATCTTCTGGGCGCTTCGGTTCATGCGCGGCGTGATCCCGGGGAAGGTGCGGGAGAGGGCCATTAGCCCCGCGAACGCGATGCTCGAGACACCGGAGGCGTCCAACCGTTCGTTGAACGTCTTTCGCGTTCGTGGCCGGTCCGTCCTGTTGAACCGGTAGACCTGCACCTCGTTCGTATAGGGGAGCCACCAGAGCTTGACGTAGTCGTTGTCGTCCACGATGCGATCGAGGTCGGCCAGGGCGGTCTCGAGATCGACGAGCTCCAAACGCTCCTCCAGGTCGAACGCGTCGACGCACTGGAAGGTCACCTCGGTCACCACGCCCAGGCAGCCGAGGTGCACCCGGGCTGCGGAGAAGAGTTCGGGCTCGTGGGCATCGTCCAGCTCGTGCACCTCGCCCAGTCCGTCGATCAGGCGGAGGTGGGTCACGCTGCTGGCCAGGATGGGGGTGCGTCCGCCCGTCCCGTGCGAGCCTGTCCCAAGGTAGCCACCGACCGTCTGCATCACGATCGACCCGAAGTTGTCCAGGGCGAGGCCGTGTTGGGCCAGGGCTTGGTTGACGCTGCTGAGCCGTGCCCCGGCCTGGACACGCACCCGCTTGCGTCCGGCGTCAATCTCGACGATCCGGGCCATCCGGTCGAACCGCATGGCATCGGCGGAGATGGCGGGGGCATCCGACCACGAGAGCGCCCCGCCCACCGGTTTGAGGGGCCGCCCCTGCTCGGCGCCCTGCCGAACGACCTCGGCCGCTCCCGTTTCGTCGACGGGATGGTAGGTGGCCCGCGGCCGCCACGATCGGGTCCGGTCCCAGTTCCGGATGATGGTCGAGCCCATCTACGATCCTCCTCCGGCGAGCCGATCGACCATCCGAGCGGTTCCCCCTCGACACTGTGCTCGGGCCCGGAACCGACCGGTGCCGGTCACCCGCGACAAGCATGTGACCCACGTGCTCGACTGGCAAGTCCGTGGTGCGGATTCGGGATCGAAGGGAGCACCGCCCCGCCGGCACCGATCCCGACAAGTACGCAGTCGTCTTCGAGAACGAGCGGGTACGCGTGCTCTGTTGGTCACGCGGACAGCGTCGATACGCCATAGGGGCTCAGCCGAGGGTCCCGAGTGACGATCGTTAGGCCTTCGGCGAGTGCCTGTGCCACCAGCATCCGATCGAACGGATCATCGTGGTGGCGCGGCAGGGTGCCGGCCGAGTACGCGTGACCGATCGTTATCGAGAGAGGCTCGAAGCGGTTCACCTCGATCTGGCGTTCCAGATCATTCGGTGCGTCGAGCTTGCCGAGTGGCTGTTTGATCGCTATCTCCCACGCTGTGGCCGAGCTGACGAAGACGACGGATGCTGGGTTTGCGATCGCGCCCTCCGCCTCGCGGGCGAGGGAAGGATCGTCCGCCAACCACCAGAGGAGAACGTGGGTATCGAGGAGCAGCCTCACCCGTTGGCGCCGCGAAAGGCTGCAGCTACTTCAGGGGGAAGCTCGTCGAAGTCCGGCGCGATGCGCACGCGCCCCTGCCAGGCGCCCGGCGAGCGGGGGCCCTGGGCTTCCTGATAAGGCACCAGCCTCGCCACCGGCTTCCCCGCTTTCCCGATCACGATCTCCTCCCCGTGCGCCACCCTTTCCAGCAGGCGCGAGAAGTGGGTCTTGGCCTCATGGACGTTGATCAGCATCCTTCTCCCCTAGTCTCTAGGACTTAGTCCACTTAGTCTAAACAGGGAGAGAGGTCTGGTCCAGCTTCCATGGCCCGCAAGCGCAGAACCGGGGCTCG
>JAENWQ010000238.1 GCA_016649855.1 Actinomycetota bacterium
CCCAGCCCCTTGGTTTCCTCGAGCCCGAGCATCACATTCTCGATCACATTGAAAACGGGGATCAGCATGAAGTGCTGATGCACCATCCCGATGCCTGCCGCGATCGCAGCGGCAGGACTCGAGAACTCGACCTTCTCGTCGTTGACGTAGATGCCGCCCTCGGTCGCTCCGTAGAGACCGAAGAGGACGTTCATCAGTGTGGACTTACCGGCACCGTTCTCCCCCAACAACGCAACAACCTCACCGCTCGAAACGGTGAGGTTGACGTCGTGGTTGGCAACCACGCCCGGGAAACGCTTGGTGACACCGCGGAGCTCAACCTTCACAGGCTGGTCCCACTGCGCTCCCAGGCGTAGTCACCATCGCTATTCGGTTATCGGATCAGCCGCCGACGGAGATAGATCCGTCGATGATGCCGGCCTTTACTTCCTCGATCGTGGTCTTGATCGCATCGTCGATCACGGTGTCGAACTCGTGGTACGGAGCGATGCCCACACCCTCGTTCTCGAGCGTCCCGACGTACAGGCCACCTTCGAAGGTGTCGTTGAGCGCTGCCTCGATGGTGTCGAAGACCGCGTTGTCCATGTTCTTCATGACACTGGTCAAGAGCAGGTCGCAGATGTCCGGGGCGCTCACGCAACCGTCGGTGTCGACCCAGATCATCGATGCGTTGCCTGCTTCACGAACCGCTTCCGCGGAGCCGAGGCCGACCGGGCCGGCGACCGGCATGATGATGTCGGCGCCTTCGTCAAGGAGCTGCTGCGTGACCTGCTTGCCCTTGTCGAGGTCCTCGAAGGACTCAGTGAAGAGTCCGTCCTGATCGGCGGTACTCCAACCCTTGAGCTCGACCGCGGCACCGGCCTCGGTGTTCCACCAGTTCATGCCGGCTTCGAAACCGTTCTCGAAGATCGTGACCGGCGGGATGTTCAGCCCGCCGAAGGTTCCGAGGACGCCGCTCTCCGACATCGCGGAAGCCAGCACGCCGGCCAGGAATGCGGCCTGATCGGTGGCGAAGGTCAGCTCCTTGGCGTTGTCGAACGTGATGTCCTCGAACGTCTCGGAGTCCGCGAAGTCGACATCGACGATGGCGAACTTCTGGTCTGGGTTCGCCTCGGCGGCGGCCGCCGTGGCATCGCCCAGCAGGAATCCGACCGTGATGATGATGTCGCAGTCGTCCTGGAGGAACGTGTTGATGTTGGGCTCGAAGTCGGCATCGCTCTGCGATTCCAGGACCTTTGTCGTGATATGCAGCTCTTCTTCAGCCCTCTGCATCCCTTCGAATGCGGTCTGGTTGAAGGACTTGTCGTCGACACCCCCGGTGTCGGTGACCTGACATGCGGTGAAGTCAACTTCCTCTACCGGTTCGTCCCCGCCTCCTGTGTCGGTCGGTTCTTCCTCACCGGCGCACGCTGCTGCTACCAGCGACAGCACCATGAGCATTGCGATGAACCACGTGGCTCTCTTTCGCAAGGTCTTGTTCCTCCCTTTCGCTCTCTCCCCTAGCCCCCTCGATCGACGGACCGAAGCCGCGAGCGAGGGGTCCTCCTCCAGTCGTACGGACCGAGTCAGCATATGAAAGACCGGCCCCGGGCGGTAGGGCCAATATGACCCTCGATATAGAGTCTTCCGGCCATGAGGATCTATACGAAAAAGGGCGACGACGGAACAACCGGACTGCTTTACGGGGGCCGCGTGGCCAAGGATGACGCTCGTACCCAGGTCTACGGAACCCTCGACGAGACCGTGTCGGCTCTGGGGATCGCCCGGGCCGGGGGTCTCAGCCCCAGGGGCGAGGACATCGCGATCCGGATCCAACGGGAGATGTTCGTAACCGGCGCCCAATTGGCGACCTCCGAGGAGAACCAGTCGAAGCTCACCGAGGGCGTCTCGAAGGTCGAGGCCGGCATGACGAAACGGGCCGAAGATGACATCGACGCCTTGATCGAAGCCCACCCGCTCCCTCAGGAGTTCATCCTCCCGGGGGCCACCATGGGGTCGGCAGGGCTCGATCTCGCGCGCTCCACGATCCGGCGAGCCGAACGGCAGGCGGTGACGATGGATCGCGAGGGCCTGGTCCCCGATCCCGAGATCCTCAGGTATCTGAATCGGGTCTCCGACCTCCTGTTCGCCCTCGCGCGGTACGAGGAGGCCGAGCAGGGCCTCAGGGCCGATCCCTCGCGGGCCCGATGAGCTCGGAGCCGTACCTGTTCTGCCCGAAGTGCGGCACCTCCCTCCCCGAACCCGACGGCGGCGGCGTCACCTGCACGTGCGGGAGAAGGTGGTACCGGAACCCAGCCCCCACCGCCGGTTGCGTCATCACCCGGGACGGCAAGGCGTTGATCACCCAGCGAGGCAGTGACCCCGAGAAGGGTCGTTACGACATCCCGGGCGGGTTCATCGAGATCGGAGAAACGCCCGTCGAGGCGATCAAAAGGGAGCTCATGGAGGAGTTGAACGTGGAGGTCGAGGTCACGGACGACGACTACCTCCAGGCCGTTCCACATCGATACGGCGATGATGGAACCTGGACGCTCGCCATCGGTTTCAAGGCCCGGCTCGTGTTGGGGGAGTTGAAGGCTGCGGACGATGTAGCCGCTTTCAGATGGGTAAGCAATGATGAACTGGATGATCTCGATTTCGCGTGGGAGCACGACCGGGAACTAGTGCGAAAGGTGCTTGCCGATGGCTGACGTACTCGAACGGATGAAGAGGTACGACCTCCATGAGGAGGATCTTGCTCGCATGCTGTCGGCCGGGCGGATCGCGATCGGCGCCCTGCTGATGCTGTCGCCGGCGAAGGTGATGAAAGTGTGGACGGGAGATGCGCCCACCCCCGGACTCAAGCACGCAGCGCGCAGCCTGGGGGCCAGGGACATCGCCATCGGGACCGGCACCCTGGTGGCGCTCGAGCGCGGGAAAGATGTCGGCCGCTGGCTTCAGGCGCAGGCGATATCCGATGCTTCCGACGCCCTGGGGACCGTGATCGCCTTCAAGCACATGCCGCGCCTGGGTCGCTGGGCGACCCTCGCACTCGAAGCCGGGGCCGCTTATCTCGGTCTCGAACTGGCGGCAGCGTTCGAGGACGACTGATGAACGAGTTGGCGCTCGAGGTTGTGGCGATGGACGTGCTGGCTAGCTCGATCCGGTTGCCCTCGAGGGTCCCCTCACAGATCTCGACGGCGCCAAAGGGGTGAGGAACGGCTTTCCGTTGTGGGAGAACGTCGCCTCTTCTTCGTAGGTGAAGTCCGGGGTCGTGGGGTAGTGGCCCGGCCGTCGCCCGTCCAGGTCCCGAGCAGGAAGCTCACCGGCGCGATC